>JBBQRY010000247.1:0-3830 GCA_038214335.1 Chthoniobacterales bacterium | reverse complement strand
CAAGGATCGCCCCTGCTGGATTATTGTCCCCAAACCACTGGTGGACGAACGCCCGCGCGGGAGAATCGACCTTCGTCGTGTCCAGAACCCCATCGACAATGTATTTGAACGGCCATGGTTTGAGCAAATTGAACCCGATGCCGCCAAACGTAAGAAGCACGCCACCTGTGGTCGGCCACAGGAATGGCCGAAAATATCGGAAGGCCCTTGCGTAAATATTCACCCCTGAGTTGGTATGCCAGCCAGCGCCGGTTCGCAAGACGAACCGTGCGAGGGTGCCGTGTGATTGGGCGTCATTGGACGCCATTGCTTCCACCGCGTCACCGTCCTAGGGCAGGTTTTGCGGTCTTGGAGGATTCCAGTCGAAAGATGGTTTCGCCGTCCTTCATGACCCCCAGTTTATCGCGTGCGATGGTTTCGATGTAATCTGCATCGGTCTGAAGGAGATGCATCTCCCGTTCTCTCTGTTTCTGAAGCAACTGCTCGGCCCGGAGCTTTGCGCGGTCCTCGTCCAACTGGGCTGCAAGTTGGTTATGATGTTGCCACTGCGGATAAAAGCTGGCTCCGAGCAGACCCAGTGCCATGAGAGCGATCAACGTCATGAGCACACGGTTCCCCTTGTGCCATGCCGCCGCAGTTCTCCGTTGTTTGGTGTGCTCCACTTGTGTTTTCAATACGATGGATTCCGAATATAGTCTAGTGTTGGCTGCGAAGACCCTCACGGATGGCCTCCAACTCTAGGACGGTATGCAGATCTCGCGGACGGCCCATGGCCCGTTTGGCTTCGATGAGGGCGTCCAATGTGAGAACTCGAATTTGTATGCCATCCATTTCCAAAACCTCGCTCTGTTCTAAACAAATGGAAAAATCTCCAAGTCCTTTTATTTCTCCCAAGCAGTCTAGCTGCCCCCAAGCAGTTGCAAGGTAGAGGTTTCGGAATCCTCCTTGTTCCGCCTGATGCCGCGTAAAGATTTCTTTGTGGGGCGTCATTCGATGAACCGGATGCAAGTCCTGCGTTGCGTTAAAAAGCCTCAGCAGGTTGTCAGGCTCCATGGAGCAGGCCACATCGACATCACGGGTCATGAGTGAGCTCCCGTGAATGATGGCACCGAGCCCCCCGGCAATGACAAACTGGACTTCAAATTCCGCAAGCCGGCGCGTGATGCTGGTGAGTTTCATCTGGGATTTTGGCGACGGGCTTGACGTAGGGCCTCGGATTCGTTCAGCATCCGGTCGTTTTGACGAAGCCGTTCGGTGTGCGAAATACGCAAATTGTCATCCAGCATCGATAGGTCGATTCCGTAGGCCACGGCTCGAGCGGTCGCTGTCCGTCCATCGTCGGTCCGCCAAAACGGCTCGAGTTCGGGGGGCAAATCAAGATGCTGCATAGATGGAAATCAGATCCGGAAAAACTTCTCTACGGTTTTCTCCGTAGCTTCCGAGATTGTTTCTAGCGAAGTCCCGCGGATCTCGGCGAGCTTTTCGGCAACCAGCCGGGTGTGGGACGGTTCGGCGCGTTTCCCGCGGAATGGAACCGGGGCAAGATACGGACAGTCGGTTTCGACCATGAAGGCATCGGGCGGCACCATGGCGGCGACCTCACGCACGAGGGGGGCATTTTTGAAAGTGAGAATTCCAGTAAAGGATACCAAATGTCCGAGCTCTAGGATTTCTGTTGCTTGATCGGGAGTGTTGCCGAAGCAATGAAAAACAGCGCGGAGGCGACCGGTAAAGGATTTGAGGATTTCTACGGTGTCGTCCCATGCGTCCCGCTGATGGACAACGACATTGAGCCCGAGCTCGCAGGCGAGATCCAACTGGGCCGAGAACGCTTCGGCTTGCATCGCCCGGTAAGCGCCATCCACAATCATGGCTTCGGTATCCACGGCCATTTCGGCTTGGAGGGCTGAGACTCCCGGGGACGAGGCCAGTTGCTCGGAAGGCGGGTGATGGTAATCGAGTCCGGTTTCGCCAATCGCGGCCACTTTGGGATGCGTGGCGAGTCCGCGTAGCACATTGAGCCAATCGTCGGATTCCTCGCCGACATTTGTCGGATGGAGTCCGACGACCGCATAAACGGCGGGGTATTTCTCCGCGAGTGCTACCGCCCGGCGGCTGCTCTCGACTCCTGTGCCAATGGTGAGAATGCGGTGGATTCCGGCATCGGTCGCGCGTTGGAGCACGGCGTCCATGTCAGCGGCGAAATCTGGATAATCAAGGTGAGCGTGGGTGTCGGTGAGCATGGAAGTTTTAAGTGGAGGGCTTAGTCTGAGAGGCGAGGAGAGTCGTAAGTTTTAAGTGTAAGAAAGTTTTCAGTGATTTAGTTTTCAGTAGCAGAAGTTAGCAGAGGGCAAATGCTAATTCAGAAGATGATACCATGTGCTGCGTTGGTGGGGTTCGTAGCCGGCTTCGCTGATAAGGCGTTCGATGTCGGTTGCGGCGAGGCGGAATGAGGTGCCGGCGCTGGAGACCACGTTTTCTTCCATCATCACGCTACCAAAATCATTAGCTCCGAACTGGAGGGCGATTTGGCCAATCTTAGGGCCTTGGGTGACCCAAGAACTTTGCACGTTATCGAAGTTATCGAGGAAGATGCGTGAGATCGCCTGCATACGAAGGTATTCGGCGCTGGTGACTGTGTTGGCTTTCAGTTTGGTATGCTCGGGTTGGAACGTCCAGCAGATGAAGGCCGTGAAGCCTCCGGTTTCGTCCTGAAGATCCCGCAGGCGTCCCAAGTGGGCAATGCGATCATCTAAGGTCTCGACATGTCCAAACATCATCGTGGCGCTGGATCGGAGTCCGAGTTCGTGGGCTTGCCGCATCACGTCGAGCCATTCATCGGAATTGCATTTCAGGGGAGCGATCCGGGTGCGGACGGCATCGACAAGGATTTCGCCTCCGCCTCCGGGAATCGACCCGAGGCCGGCTTCGACAAATTTCGCTATCACTTCGCGGACAGGCATTCCGAAGACCCCGCTGAAATGTTGGAACTCTGGCGGACTGAAGCCGTGGATGTTGATCTGCGGGTATTCTTGGCGGATGTGGGAGAGCAGGTCCAGGTAGAAATCGATATCGAGCTTGGGATGATGTCCGCCCTGTAGCAGCACCTGCACTCCGCCTGCGGCAGATAACTCGTCGAGCTTATGATCTATCTCCTTGATGGTCAGCACATAATGGTCGGAATCCTTCTCCGTGCGGTAAAACGCGCAGAACTTGCAACAGACGTTGCAGACGTTGGTGTAGTTGATGTTTCGGTCCACGATGTAGGTGACCACGTCGTTGCCTCGCCCATCATAAGCCGCCGCTTTGGCAGCCCGACGGCGGGCATCGGCGAGCGAGCCGAGCACATCGAGCGGTAGCTTGTGAAGTTCGCGCGCATCCTCCGCCGAGATCCTTCCCCCCTCAAACACGCGTTCCACCACTTCGTCTTCTAAACAGATTGCCGACATGCCGGAAAACATAGCCTTAGCCTCGGTCCTCCGCAAGCAGAGACCTTTTCTCAATCAATGCGTAGGCATTATGATTGTGGATGGATTCAAAATTCTCTGCCTCCACGCGATACCAAAGGATATTGGCATCCGCTTCGCAGCGGACGGCCACATTGCGGACGAGGTCTTCGACAAAAACTGGATTCTGGTAAGCGCGTTCGGTCACCGCTTTCTCGTCTGGACGCTTGAGCAGACTGTACAGTTCCGAACTTGCGGAATCCTCCACCCGTCGGATCATGTCCTCTATCCACATGGGTTTGCGGCAGCGCACGGCGAGGGTGACGTGGCCGCGCTGGTTATGGGCGCCAAATTCACTGATCGCTTTCGAACAGGGGCACAGAG
>JBBQRY010000246.1:0-3851 GCA_038214335.1 Chthoniobacterales bacterium | reverse complement strand
GAGCATTCGTCGAATCCCTGACCATCGAGAAACGTGCGCACTTCGCGGCGGATTCCGGCCAACTCGCAGGCATTGCTCTTGAAGCGGAGTTTCTTCATTCGAATCCTCCGACAAGAATGGTGAGATCATCGCGCTGGCGTCCGCTCCCCCGATGCCTCAGCTCCGCCCGAACCAGCCTCTCCAGCAGGTCTTCAGTATCCGAGTGAGGGCCACCGACATGATGCAGCAACTGGTCATCGAGCTGCGCTTCGTCGATCTCCGCACGGGATTCGCTGAGTCCGTCCGTGTAGGCAACGAGCCGTTCCCCAGGCGCGAGCGTGATCGTGTGCTGTTCGTAATCCACTTTGGGCAGAATCCCAAGCGGCAGAGCCCGTGGAGTCTCGATCCGCTCTGCCGAGCCATCGGCGCGGACCACGATGGGATGGCAGTGTCCGGCACTCGCCAAACGCACCTGCCGGGTTGCAATATCCATGCGTCCGAGCAACGTGGTGACAAACATGCCGCGTATGGCATTGGCGAACAGCGTCTCGTTGAGCCGCGCAAGGGCATCGGCTGGTCCGGTAGTCGCCGCGAGAACAAATTGCATGGCACTCAGCGTCTGCGCCATCAGCAGAGCCGCTGAAATTCCCTTGCCCGAAACGTCGCCAATCACGAAACACGCGCCACCGTCGCCGCGCGGAAAGACCCCATAGAAGTCGCCGCCGACATTGGCAGCAGGAGCATTGTGCGCCGAAAACCGCACGCCAGCGAGGTCTGCGGGAATCGCCCGCTCCAGAAGCTCGCTCTGGATCTCGGCCGCAATCGCCAAATCCCTCTCGACACGCTCCTGACGGCGGATCGATTCCATGCTTTGGATTTTTTCAATCGCTGTAGCGGTCAGGCTCGCATACGCGCAAAACCCCTCGAAATCAGATTCCTCAAAAGCCGGCTTATCCCGCGCATTCAGCACTTGGAGCACCCCAAGGCAGCGGGATTCACTTTTCAGCGGAGCACAGATTATCGACTTGGTGACAAATCCGGTTTTCCTGTCGCCTTCCTGCCAGAACCGCCCGTCCTTGTAAGCGTCCGGGATGAGCAGAGGTTCGTCATTTTCAAACACCCAGCCCGCAATCCCCATACCCGATGGCACGGAGAGCTTGGGCTCAATGTAATCGTCCTCTCCCACGGTCGAAATCGCGAGTTCCAAACTGCCGGATTCGCTGTCCACCAAAAACAACGTCGCCGCCTCCGCCCGGATCACGCGCCGTGCGACATCGAGAATAGCGCGCAGCAATTGCCCGTAATCGGTGATCGAGTTGATCAGCCCGCTCACTTCGACAAGGCCCTTGTAAATCTGCAACGACTTCCGCAATGACTCATCCGACATAACGCGAATGTCTCACAGGCCGCTCACAATTTCCAGTGTGGGAACCGTTTCATTCGAGAAGCCCTACGCCGAAATCCGGTTCAGTTCTTTCAGGCAGGCTTTGCACATGCTGCCAGGAGCGGGATGCAGCACAAACAGCGCCTGGTCGTCATCCTTGCGTTTGTGCTTGCCGCAAAGCGATACGAGCAGGCCCGCTGCATCGCGCGTGTGGTAATAATGGGTCTGGGATTTCGGCGTGTGCTCAAAATCCGTCGCCCACCCCAGCCGCCCCTCGGGCACATACGTCCGGAAAATAAACTCCTCCTTCGCACCCAGAAATCCCTGCTGGTAAATCCAATACTCCCGCTGCGTCCCCACCTTGCGGAATCCATACCGCGCATTCATCACATCGGCGGATAGCGAAACAAGCAGTCGCGCCGGGCTCAGGTAGTTATCAGCCGCATCTTGGACATAAAAATACCCCTGCGGATGCCGACAAAACCCCTCCAATTCGGTTTTTAAACTCATAGGGAACAATACCTTTCTACCTCACGTCCGCCATGCGTCAAGACTTTGGCAGATCGCTGATTTTGAAAGTTCCGTCTCGGTGGAGTTCGAGGAGGGTGTCGTGGAATTGTTTGAGGGTGCTGCGGTGGCCGACGCTCACGTAGGAGATTCCGCTGGCTTTGAGGTTTTCGTAAAGAATCCGCTCATTCGCTTCGTCTTGGGCGCTGGTGGCTTCGTCAAGAAAGGCGATCTGCGGTTTATTGAGGAAAATCCTTGCAAACGAGATCCGCTGTTGTTCTCCGAGCGAAAGGATGCTTGACCAGTCCTCGATGCGGTCGAGGTCATGATTCACTCCAGCAAAGAAGTCGTTGAGGTGGACTTTTTCGATGGCCTCAAGGACGAGGCGGTCTTCGAGGTGGTCTGCGGGCAGCGGATACACCAACTGTTCCCGCAGCGAGCCTTGCACGAGGTAGGGGCGCTGGGGAAGGAAAAGTACGCGATGGATCGTAGGTCGCTCGATGGTGCCTTTGCCGGATTGCCACAGGCCAGCGATCGTGCGCAGCAGGGAGCTTTTTCCGGACCCGCTTTCGCCCATGATGAGCGCGCTGCGTCCGGGCGGAAGTGTGAAGTTAAGTCCCTGAGTGAGAAGTTTTTCGTGATCCGGGGTCTGGATCGTGAGTTCATTGAGGCGGAGTCCCTTCACACCCTCGTTGACTTCGATGGACTGCTCTTTTTCATAGCGAAAATCTTCGAGATCGAATTCATCGAGTTCATCCCAGAGTCCGCTGAGACGGTTGATCGAAGCCGCGAAGGTGCTGAGTCCTTCAAACTGCGCCACGATCACGCTGAGTGCCATGAGCACTTGCGCAAAAGCTCCCTCGGTCTGTGTGACGACGCCGAATTCGATCTCTCCGCGCATGAACATCGGCCCGACGATCATGAAGGGCACAATCACTGCCAGCGAGCTGTAGCCGTTGGTAAAAAATCCGAGATTCCGATTCCAGCCGATGATTTTCATCGTATTGGCGACCACCCTTCCGAAGCGTTCGGAGAGGTTCCCCTGCTCGCGTTTTTCCCCGCGGAAGAATGCGATGCTTTCCGCATTGTCCCTCACCCGTACGAGCGCATAACGGAAATCCGCCTCTTTCTGATTCTGCAAAAAATGCAATCCGACGAGGCGTTTGCCGATGAGGATCGAGAGGAGCGTGCCTGCCAGCGCGTAGAGAAGGACCGTGATCGGAAGTTTCCATGAGATCGTTGCGAGCACTCCGGTGAAGGCAAAAAGCGTGACCAGCGAGTTGATCATCGTGAGCAAATATCCGAGCACCCCAGAAGTAAACGAGCGCACATCCTCCGAGATTCGCTGATCCGGATTGTCTATGTCCTCGGATTGGCGGAGCCGGTAGTAGGCGCGATTAAAAAAGAACCGGCTGACAAGAATCTGCGTGAGCCATTGCCGCCAAAGCAGGGCCAGCCGGTCCGCGCAATACCGGTAGAGAACGCCGACCGGAACCGCGAGCGCAAAGGCACCCAGATACCACCAAAGGTTGCGATAGAATCCGACCGTGTCCCGCTGCGAGAGCGACGTAATGAAATTCCTTCCCGCATAGCTCACCAGCAACTGGGTCACCCCGATCACTCCACTCAGAACCAAGATCAGGATGATGAAAACATGCGTCTCACGCTTCCGGCCATACACGAAAAACGCTTTCGACAACTGCATAAACCGCTTGAGAATCACCAAGCTGGGGGTTTTCTGGTCGGCGGATGGCGCGGTCACAAATGGGGCGGGATAAGAATCTCAGCCTAATGGAGGATGGATCGGATTCCCATGCAAATATTTTGCGCCCGCCATAGCGGGGCGCATCTCTGAAAAGTGCAATCGGCGATGGAAGGTCAGGGAGCATAGGCGTCCCGCCTGTGGGGAGTGGAGACTCCGCAGACCATAGCCAGTCACCAAACAGGCGAGACGCCTGTTCTCCCTGTTTGCACTTTTCGG
>JBBQRY010000245.1:0-3852 GCA_038214335.1 Chthoniobacterales bacterium | reverse complement strand
AATCACCACGATGATGAGGGTCTCAATGAGGGTCTTAATCACCTCGTGGATGGCGTCGTTGATATAGACGGTCGAATCATAGGGGATGCCGACTTTGATTCCGGCGGGCATCGCCTTTTCTATGATCGGAATCGTCTCGCGCACCGAGCGGATCACGTCGAGGGAATTTGCCGTGGGGAGAACCCAGATGCCGATAAACGTGGCGGCCTCGCCATTGAAGCGTACTTCTTGGCTGTAGTCCTCAGCCCCGAGCGCAACATCGGCAATTTCGCCGAGCCGCACAATGGCTCCATCTTGCTGGCGGATGGCGAGTTGGCGGAACTCTTCAGCGGTTTTCAGATTTGTGTTGGCGACAAGGTTCACCGAAATCATGGACCCTTTTGTGGCGCCGACAGCCGAGAGGTAGTTGTTGGCTTGGAGGGCGGCGCGCACGTCGGAAGGCGAAATATTCAGCGCGGCCATGCGGTCGGGTTTGAGCCAGATCCGCATGGCGAACGTCCGGTCGCCGAGGATTTCCGCGCGCTGCACACGGTCGGCATTGGCTCCAATGTAGGCGGTGGACACGGTGATCACGGCCACATCGCTGCGCGGATACTGCCGCACGGTGAGCACTTGGATGGCGATGAGGCCGCCAAGGAGAATGAGCAAATTGACGACCAGCGCGAGGACTGGCCGCCGGATAAAAAGATCCGTAAAGCTCATATTATTGGTCCTCGGGTTTAGGCTTCAAATCGGACGGAGGCTGTAGGTCGTTGTCACCGCCATCAACACCGGCCTCGGCAATTTGCTCGCCGACCTTGACGCCCGAAACGATTTCCACCTGGTCGCCACGCGACTCGCCGAGTTTCGCCGAGCGCTCCTCGACACCCAGAAAGGATTTTTTGGATTTCTCATCCTGGATTTCTTTCACCACAAAAACAGAATCCCAGTAGGGCGCGTAAGCCACGGATGTCGAGGGGAGCGCGAGGACTTTTTTTGTCACGGGAAGGATGACTTCCACACTCACATACATGCGCGTGCGCAGGAGTCCGTCGGAATTTTCAAGCGTGGCCTGAACGAGAAAATTGCGCGTGGCCTCATCGATCACCGAGTTGACGGGCCTGGGCGGCGCGGAGCTGGGCCAACTCTTCCGAGATATCCTGCTGGACGAGCAGGTCGCCTTTCCGAACGTTGGAGCCGGATTCAAATCCGATGGCATCAATGTTGCCCGCGAGGTCCGCGCGCAAGGTGTGGCCGTTTACCGGCTTCACAGTCCCAATGGCACTGAGGCTGCGTGTCCATTCCTGCTCTTTCAGGATGACCGTCGTCACCGTTTCGGGCGGCATCTGGAAGGATGAGTGCGAGGCGATCGCCGCGCGGATTTGAAGAAATTTGAATCCGCCCAGCCCCGCGAAAAGCGCAATGACAAGAAGAAGAGCCAGTGCCCATTTGAGGAGGGCAGGAAGAGGCTTGCGTCTGGATTTTTCCGGATTGGAACTTTCTGCGGTGTCTGAGGTTGGGGCCGTTCTGCCGCTTGGTGGTTTCGATGGCAGGCGGGACGCCTACGCTCCCTGAGTTGGAGTGCGTGCCGTGCGTTTCGAGTAGGGGGATGGTGGTTTGCTGGGGGGATTTTGATTCTGGCGATTGGTATTCGGGACGGAGCCAGCGGATTTTGCCGCAGGCTTCTTCGGCGGCGCGTTCGTGGTTGAGTGCGACAAGGCGGGCGAGAAGGATTTGGGAATCTGCCTTGCCTGTTTCCGCTCTTGTCGCCCTTCGGGCTGCCTGCGGCAGGCTACCCGGGCCGTCCCCACGCCCAAGTGTTCCGGTTTCGATCCGCTCTCCTTGTCTCCCAGTCTCCAAGTCCTGCTTTCCGCTCCATCCGTAGGATCGGTTGGTCGGGGTTGCTCTTGTCGCGCAGGCTGTTGACGCCCTGCTTGGTTTCGAGAACGAAGTGCCCAGCTTTGTAGAGGTCGATCCAATTCGGAGCGGTCGTGCCGTCGGATTTTTTGCGTTCGACGCGGCGCTCGAACGTGTAGGCATTCAGCGCATTGTCTTCGACTGGCGGATCGGGTCTTTCGAGATCAAGAAGGTCGCAAAAGTCGAGGAGGAATTGGTGACCGACCCCGCGCTTGTGTCCGCCGGAGGATTTCCAACGGACAATAAAGGCGTCGATGGATTCAGGTGAGGGTTCCGGCGCGGGTGGACAGAGTATCTCACTGGCTGCCGCAGGCTCAAGGCTGGAATCTTATCGGTTCGTGAAAATGTAACCGCCCAATCTCCAGCATCTTGGAAAGCTGGAAACTAAATCAGCCGCAAACTCTGTGTGATTTCCGCCTTCCCTGGGGAAAACTTTCGGCTAAGATCCCGGGTGGGATGGAGGGAATTTTTCACCAATACGAGAGGGGAGCATTTTTTGACGAGATGTTCGGGGCGGATGGGGAGGTGCGGCCGCATTACGCGCAACTGCTCAACCGATTTGGGTCGCTAGATGCTGCCGAGTTTCAACGCAAATCGGCGCTGGCCGAGAAGTCTTATTTGAGCCAGGGGATCACGTTCACGGTCTATAGCGGGGATGAGGGAACCGAGCGGATCATGCCGTTTGATCTGATTCCACGCATCATTCCCGGCCATGAGTGGTCGTTCATTGAGCGGGGACTCACTCAGCGCTTGGCGGCTCTCAACCTGTTTTTGAAGGATGTCTATCACGATCAGAAAATCCTTAAGGACGGGATCATTCCTCCGGAGATCGTGCTGGGTGCGAAGCATTTCCGTCCGGAGCTGGTCGGGTTCGACCTCCCGCACGATATCTATATCCACATCTGCGGCACGGATCTGATCCGGGGAGCGGATGGTGGCTACCTCGTGTTGGAGGACAATGGCCGGTGTCCTTCGGGCGTCTCTTATCTTCTCGAAAACCGGCAGGCGATGAAGCGGGTATTCCCGAGGCTCTTCGACCGACACGCCGTGCGTCCGGTCGGACGGTATCCGCAAGAGCTGCTTGCGGCTCTGCGTCATGTCGCACCACATGGAAAACCTGACCCGACGGTCGTGGTTTTGACCCCCGGGGTGTTCAACTCTGCTTATTACGAACATTCGTTTCTGGCTCGGGCCATGGGGATTGAGATTGTTGTGGGGCAAGATTTGGTGATTGAGAACGCACGGGTGTTCATGAAGACGACCAAGGGGCTTCAGCAGGTGGATGTGATTTACCGCCGGATTGATGATGATTTTCTGGATCCGACGGTATTCAGGAAGGACTCCTTGCTGGGGGTGCCGGGCATTGTTGAAGCCTATCGGGCCGGGAATGTCACCTTGGCCAATGCGCTTGGCACAGGGGTTGCTGATGACAAAGTCGTGTATTACTACGTGCCGGCCATGATCCGCTACTACCTCGGCGAAGATCCGATCCTCCCAAACGTGCAGACGTTCCTCTCCTCGGTCGAAGAGGACAAAAAATATATTCTCGAACATCTTCCTGAACTCGTCGTGAAGGCCGCCAACGAAAGTGGCGGCTACGGGATGTTGATCGGACCGACCGCCTCCGAAGCCGAGATCGAAGACTTCCGCGCACGCGTCATCGACAACCCGCGCGACTATATCGCCCAACCAGTCATCCCTCTCTCTCGCCACCCCTCGTTCGTCCCCGATCCCACCGGATCGGGTGGCCGCTTGGAAGGTCGGCACATTGATTTACGACCGTACATTCTTAGTGGCGCAAACGGCATCCATGTGCTGCCAGGTGGCTTGACACGGGTTGCATTGCGCAAAGGGTCGCTGGTCGTCAATTCCAGTCAGGGTGGTGGGAGCAAAGACACCTGGGTGTTGCAATCATGAAGAACAGGTATCGCCAATGCTGAGTCGAATTGCCGATTC
>JBBQRY010000244.1:0-3862 GCA_038214335.1 Chthoniobacterales bacterium | reverse complement strand
CTGACCCGCGATGCCGATGGCGAGGTCGCCATTGACACGATGATCTACCACGAAAGCGAAATCCGGCGCATTGCCAAGGTCGCCTTCGAGGCCGCCCGCGCCCGCAGAAACCAGGTCACCTCTATTGACAAAGCCAATGTGCTTCAAAACGGCATCCTCTGGCGTCGTGTGGTCACGGAGGTTGCGAAGGAATTTCCCGACGTATCGCTCAACCACCTGTATGTCGATAACGCCGCCATGCAGCTCATCAAAAACCCCAAGGCTTTCGATGTCGTGCTGGCAGAAAACCTCTTCGGCGACATCCTGAGCGATGAGATGGCTATGATTGTGGGTTCGCTCGGCATGCTCCCCAGTGCCAGCCTTGGCGCGGAAACCAGCGGCAGCACGCGCTTTGGACTCTTCGAACCCAGCGGGGGAAGCGCTCCCGACATCGCCGGAAAGGGGATCGCGAACCCCATCGCTCAGGTCCTCTCGGCCGCCATGTTGCTCCGCCTCTCCTGCGGCTGCGAACCCGCCGCAGCAGCCATCGAAGCGGCTGTCGCCCGCGTCATCGCCGACGGACTCCGCACCGGCGACATCCACACCCCCGATACGAAATTGGTCGGAACCGCCGAGATGGGCTCCGCCATCGCTGCCGCCATCTAAAAGTCCGCCTCCCTTCGGACTTCAGCCCTCCGGTTTCCGCTTCCGGCTCTCCGATTTCAAAAACTTTGTCAAGGATAGCCTTGACGCGATGGCATTTGAAAATCAAGTTGTTGGTTTGCTGTCGCAAATTCCACTGCTTCGTGATGAGGGTTGGGAAACGGATGGCAAAACACAAAATTTACCTCAAATCCATATCTGATGTTCGACAACCTTCTGGGATTTTTTTCCAATGACATAGGCATCGATCTTGGGACCGCCAACACACTCGTGTATGTGAAAGACCACGGGATTGTGCTCCGCGAACCCTCGGTTGTAGCCGTCCAACAGGGGACCAATCGGGTCCTCGCCGTGGGAGACGAAGCCAAGCGCATGCTGGGCCGGACTCCCGGTAACATTGTGGCAATCCGTCCGCTTAAAGACGGCGTGATCGCTGACTTCGAGATCACCCAAGCGATGCTGCGCCACTTTATCAGCAAAGTTCACAACCGCCGCCGCATGGTGCGTCCCCGCGTGGTGATCGCAGTGCCCAGCGGGATCACCGAGGTCGAAAAGCGCGCGGTGAAAGAGTCCGCCACCCATGCTGGAGCCCGCGAAGTTTATCTCATTGAAGAGCCGATGGCCGCGGCGATCGGGGTCGGGCTCCCGGTCCAGGACGCCGCCGGCAACATGATCATCGACATCGGCGGAGGCACCACCGAGGTCGCCCTCATTTCGCTTTCCGGCATCGTTTTCAGCCGCAGTGTGCGGGTGGCCGGGGACGAACTCGACGAGGCGATCACCAACTACATGAAGCGCGCTTACAACCTCATGATCGGGGAGCGCACCGCCGAAGATATCAAAATCAAAATCGGCTCGGCCTACAAATTGGAGAAGGAAGTATCCATGGAGGTTAAGGGACGCGACCTCGTTGCCGGACTTCCCAAGACGATCTCGATCAGCTCCCAGGAAGTCCGCGAGGCCCTGCTCGAGCCGCTTTCCACGATTGTGGACTCTGTAAGAATTACCCTCGAAAGGTGTCCGCCCGAGCTTTCCGCCGATCTGGTGGACCGCGGGCTGGTGCTCGCTGGGGGCGGCGCTCTCCTGCGGGGGCTCGACAAATTGCTGGCTGAAGAAACCGGACTTCCGGTGCATGTTGCCGAAGATCCACTCAGCGCTGTCGCCGAGGGGACCGGACGGGCACTTTCGGAACTCAAGTTTCTTCGGGCGGTTTCTTCCGAACGGCCACACCCGTGACCCCGAGGGCCTAGGCCCTGAACCCGCATGAAGAAAATCAATATCGCGCTCCTGTTGGCCGTGCTCGCGCTGGCGGTTTATTTTTCGGCGCAATCCGCATCCGATACGCAGTCCCTGCAGGCGAAGTTTCTTTCTTTCCTTGCCCCGTTCCTGCGCACCGGAACGGCTGTGCAGGAGCAGCTTGGTTCGATGGGCAAGGGGCTCAAGACGCTGGATGAGGTCGAGGCCGACAACCGCCGCCTCAACGAGGTCAACCGCGAACTCCTCACCACGAACAACCTCCTGCGCGAAATCGAAGCCGAGAACAACCGCCTGCGCCTTGCTCTCGAATACCGCGCCCGCTCGGTCTTCCGCCTTCTCCCCGCCCGGGTCATCGCCCGCGATGCCTCCACCTGGTGGAACACGATCAAAATCAACCGCGGATTTGAGGATGGCATCGAAACCGATCAGCCGGTGCTTACCGAGGTCGGCCTGATTGGAAAGACCACCACCGTCGCCAAGAACGAATGCCTTGTCGTCCTCATCACCGACGAGACCTGCCGGGTCGCCGCCAAAATCGAAGGCAGCAAAGAACAGGGGATCGTCTCCGGAATGCGAATCCAAGAGACCGGAACGAATGGCACTCTCCAAATGAATTTTTTGAGTAAAAACGCAACCATCGAGCCAGGCCAGAAAGTCTATACGGCGGGGATCAGCAATGGAGTCTTTCCTTCGGGGATTCTGATCGGCACGGTGCGCGAGTTCCGCACGCGCCCATTGGACGGCCAGGCGCTGGTGGATCCTGCAGTGGATATTTCACAGACCTCGGACGTGTTCGTGGTGGTGGGGGCGAAATGAGGACGGCCATCGGCATGTTGGCGACCTGCCTCGGGGTCTTCATCGCCTTCCTGCTCCAGCAGGGTTTGCCGGCTGTGCATGTGCTGCACGGCGCACGCATTGTTCTGGTGCCAATGATCTTCTGCTACGCGGCCATGGTCCTGCCATTTCCCGCAATGCTCGGGCTCGCGTTCTTCACGGGGTTTGTTTCGGATCTTTTTTATCTCCATATCATGGAAGGTCGGGTTGAAATTGCCATTGGCTGTTCTATTGTCTTCTTTGTGATCACCGGAAGCATCTCCAACGGCTTCAGGCCCTCGTATTTGAAAGGGCACTGGTGGCCGGTCATCCCCGTCGCCATCCTCACGACCTCCGCGTATCTGCTCATGCAGTTTGTGATGATCTCCGTGCGCCGCGAGGGCTTCGTATTCGAGATGGCGGTGCTGTGGCGCGTTTTGGCGCCGGGCCTTCTGGTCGGGCTTTTTGTCCCGCTGGTCCATGCCGTAGTGCAACCCTTTGCCTCGCTCATCCCGCAGAGCCCGTGGCGGCAACCCGAGTATTAGGCCATGAAACGCAACCGCTCGCTTGCCCGCATCCTCTTCCTTGGCCTGATCATGCTCGTGGCCATGTCCGGGTTGGTCGTGCGGTTGTGGTATGTCCAGATTGCCCGCGGTGCGGAATACTCCGCCCGCATTGGCAATCGCTCGCAAGTCTCGGTGCGAATCCCTGCCGTGCGCGGCGAAATCCTCGACCGCAATGGGATCAAACTCGTCGAAAACCGCGCTAGCTTTGAAGTCGATTTCTACCTGCCAGATATGGTGAAGGCCTACCGGGAAGCCAAAGGCTCGGAGCCGGTCGTATGGCATCGCGGACGCATCCACAACATGCCGGCCGACATCAAGGAGGCGGATGTGGTCAAAATTGTTTCCGAGGAAGTGATCCCGCGTCTCGAGGAACTTGGGGTTGCGGAGGACTTCAACTCGCGCACGCTCCAGATGCACTATCGGAACAACCGCGAGGTGCCGTTCAGCTACCGGCAGGATCTGGATTTCGGCCAGATGGCGGTTTTTTCGGAAAAGAACCTGGGTCTGCCTGGCGTGAATGTCACCGTCAAACCCGTGCGCTGGTATGTCTATGGAGCACTGGCGGCCCACCTGCTCGGATACGT
>JBBQRY010000243.1:0-3868 GCA_038214335.1 Chthoniobacterales bacterium | reverse complement strand
GGCCTCGCTCTGGCCATGGTCGTCATCAGCCTGTTGGCCGGTCTCGTCAACTTGGCCTCGAACTTCCTGTTCATCCGGGTCGGACTCCGCGCCTTGCTCAAGTTGCGCACCGACCTGTATGCCGCTCTCCAGGCGTTGCCACTGAAATTCCACGATTCCCGGCGTAGTGCGGATTCCAGTTTTCGCGTGGCCTACGATTCTCAAAGCATTCAGACGATCTACAACAAGGGATTCGCGACGATTCTGTCTTCGGTCGTGATGCTCATCGCGGCGCTGGTGATCATGTTCCGGATGAATTGGCCGCTCACGCTGGCCTCGCTGGCCATTCTTCCGTTTGTCGTCTTCGCAATCCGGTTCTATGCCGAGCGGGTGCGTCGGCAATCGACCACCATCCAGGAACGTGAAAGCGACTTGCTCACTCTGGCCCAAGAAGGCCTGAGCCAAATCCGGATGGTTCATGCCTTCGGACGAGAAGCCTTCGAGGTCCGCCAATTCCGCCGTCAGGCCTCCAAAAGCTTGGAAGCAAACATGCGCCTGAACATGACATCAGTTTCGAGCGCGCTGGTGGTGGGCACGCTGATGTCGCTTGGCACAGCGGTCATGTATTATGTTGGATCCCTTCAGGTGCTGAAACCGGACTCGACATTCACGCTGGGCGACCTCTGGGTTTTTGCCGCGTATCTGGTGATGTTGTATCAACCGCTCGAGCAACTGACCTATACGGCATGGGCGTTAGAAGGTGCTGCGGCAGGGGCCGCGCGGTGCTTTGAAGTGCTCGACCGGGATAATGATGTGCCCGAAGCTCCAGATGCTAAGACATTGAAATCCGTGAGTGGCCGCATTGCCTTCCGCAATGTGACCTTTGGATATACGGACGAGCGGGAAATTCTTAAGGATGTCAGCTTCACCGTCGATCCAGGCCAAACCGTTGCCTTTGTCGGCGGAACGGGCACAGGAAAAAGCACTCTGCTCAGCTTGGTTCCCAGGTTTTATGATCCAAACAAAGGGGTTGTCTCATTGGATCAGAGCAACCTGCGCGGAGTCACTAAAAAGAGCCTTCGCGCGCACATTGGCATGGTCCTTCAGGATACTCTCCTGTTTTCAACAACCATCCGCGAGAACATTGCCTATGGTCGCCCCGGCGCAACCAATGAAGAAATCATCGAGGCCGCTCAGCGTGCCCAAGCTTATGATTTTATTATGCAAATGCCCCAGGGATTTGACAGTCCGGTGGGCGAACGTGGCGGGCATCTGAGTGTGGGGCAAAGGCAACGTATTGGGATTGCGCGGGCGTTTCTGAAGGATGCGCCAATTCTTCTGCTGGACGAGCCGACCAGCGCACTGGATCCAACCACCGAGCATGCGATCATGGGAACGATCAGCGATCTCATGCGGGGGCGCACCACGCTGATTGTCACCCACCGACTTGCAACCGTTCATGCGATTGGACGGATCATTGTTCTCAAGGAGGGCCGCATCGTGGAGGATGGCACAGGGCCTGACTTAGTGCAGAAAAACGGCATCTATGCAGCCCTCTACCGTGATGCACAATCCGGCTAATCATGGTCCCCCTCTATAAAAAACCAATTTATCCGGTTCAGCCCGGACTCCGTGAATACCTTGCGCGCTACAACCGCGAGGTCCGACTTCCGCTCACTTATATGGATTTGTTTTATTTCCATGTCAGCGGACCACTGCTGGACAAGGAGGGGAAAGACACGCTTTGGCAGACCGTCGGATACCGCTCGTTTGAGATGCCTAAGATTTTTGAGGGACTCAAGGAAATCTACGCGCTCCTGAAAAGTGGCGGCGACCGCTCGGCACTCGAACACCTCTATGTGGATCGGGTGGACTATTGCCTGTTTGGAAATACCCAGCCATTCCGTATTAGGATTGTCAATTCATACAATGACAATCAGGACTATTTTTATGTAAAGCGTGCGGATTCGTCGCGCATTTATGGTTTAGAGTTGGAACATTTACTTTCCCCGAACCGGATGCACTACCTGACCTGCGAAAACACATTGGTCGAGGAACATGTCGCCGGAATTCCGGGTGATCTTTTTATTAAGGAGTGGCTGCACAATCCGCAGGTGAAGATCGTGCGACTAGCTAAGGAGTTGGTGAAATTCAACGAGCGTTGCTTTCTGCGGCTGCTTGGGGACATGCGCGCTTGCAATTTTGTGATGGACATGACGCCGGATGTCGAAGAGGTCCAAATCCGGATTCGGGCGATGGATTTCGACCAGCAGTGTCACAACGAGCGCATGCGGTTCTACCTCCCACAGTTTTTCAAAGACAACAAAGATTTGGTCGCGTATTGCATGGAGCACCTGAACCCCCAGACGGCCACGCAGTATCAGCGCGAAGAGCAGTCTCTCATCCTTCGCCGGATGCAGCTCATCCATGGCCGACTGCGCGCTCTGCTCGATGCCATGGCTCTTGAGCATATGGCTCCCGAACGAAATGTTGTGCAGTTGCGCGCCGAGCTCGCGGATCACACGGGGGAGGCCGCGTTCCTAGAGTGCTCAACCATGGGCGAACTCGTTCGCACGAGCTTGGAATCTCTCATCGAACGACACGGACACTCCGCATCGCTCTCCCTGCGGCAGGCTGTCCCCGAGTCCGCCATGTTCCTATGATCCAGATCCTTGCGCCCATTCTAATTTTGGTTCTCATGGGCGTGGTCCTTGGACGCCTTCGCTTTCTCGGAAGTGCTTTCCAGGAGGATCTCAACAAGTTGGTTTTCTGGATTGCCCTTCCGGCGCTGCTCTTCCGCTCCGTGGTCCATGCCGAACATCCCGGCACCCAGACCTATCCCCTGCTCGCCCTTCTCGTCGTGGCCACCCTCGTGGTCGCCGGTCTGGGGTGGGGACTTTCGGTCCTGCTGCGACTTCCCGTCCGCTCACGCGGCACATTTTCGCAATCCGCTTTTCGCGCCAATCTCGCGTATATCGGCATCCCCGTCCTCGCCTATGCGTTCGAAGGCCAACCTCGCCAAAAAGAAATTTTTGGAACCGTCGTGATCGTCGTCGCATTTTTGATGATCCTTTACAATGTGCTCGCGGTGATCGTTCTGAGTATTGGGCATCAGGCCGAGAAACCGGTCCGCACCGCCGTGCGTTCGATCCTCACCAACCCACTCCTCCTCTCCGGTGTGGCCGGACTTCCCTTCGCTTATGGCGGATTCGGAATCCCTTTATTTCTGGATCGCGTTCTGGAGTCCCTCGGAGCGGTCTCCGTGCCGGTTGCTCTCCTCTGCATTGGCGGTTCGCTGGCCCATGCCCGCCTTGGGTCGCAGCTCGGAGGGATCTTTGCCGCCTCGCTTTTAAAAACCTTCGCTGTTCCTGCCATTGTTTTCTGGGGAGCCCCAACATTCGGCCTCGCAGGTGCGGATCTTCGCATCGCCTTGGTGCTGGCAGCGTGTCCGACCGCTGCCGCTTCCTACGTGATGGCCCGCCAAATGAAGGGCGATGCCGTGCTTGCCAGCGGCTCAATCGTCGTCACCACCGTGCTTTCCGGGATTTCAATTCCACTCGCCCTTTGGCTTTCGAGCTGACTGCGAATGGCCTGTGGATAACTTGTGAGTTGTTGCGAGCGCTTTTGCACAACTCGCCTGTATTCGGATTTTGTTGGTCGCTGTTGAGTTCGGCGGCGGGTTTGTTCACACGCTTCAACCGCGTGGAACACCGACGGGGAGCGCGAAGAACACGAATTGAGCCGGTTGTTCACACCGTTAAGAAGAAGAAGTTTGATTTCCTGAAAATTCATTCTTCTATCTAGTTGTGAACAACCCCTACAGCGCAGCCTGCATTTCCTCAGCAATCCGCTGAAACGCATCCTTTGACACAGCCGCACCTGTGATCGG
>JBBQRY010000242.1:0-3892 GCA_038214335.1 Chthoniobacterales bacterium | reverse complement strand
GCAAAAAATATACAAAACACTTTAAATGCGCCGGTAATTTCCTCTCCCTCTACAAGAACTGGCGCGAATTCCGCTTGAAGTTTCTGTGGGTCAATCTGAGATGCGGTGCCGAATAGTGCGTTAAAGATGCTCATAAAGTGTTTTGTATATTTTTTGCCGAACGTAAATTAGGCTCAATTGGGTTGATTTCGAAATAGGTTTGACGTAGCATATGTGGATATGAACTCATTTTCAAGTGGAAAATCTGGCATGGGAGGAGGGAAAGCGCCATTTTCGGAGCGGTTGGCAGGGATGTTCCGGGAGGCGGGGAAGGAGGAGAAGCGGATTTCGTTTCTGTGCATGTGGGTGACACGGTTCGGGAAGTTCATTGCACCGAAGAGGTATCATGAAGCTGGGGCGGCGGAAGTCGAGGCTTTTTTGAGGTCGTTGGAGGCCGACGGAGCCGAGGGGTGGAAGGTGGCGCAGGCGGATGAGGCAATACAGGTTCTCTACGCGAAGATGTATCCGGTGCCGTGGGCTGGGAAGTGGGCGGTGCCGTCGGTGCTGGAGACGCGCTCGCCGATCCAGCGTCCGCCGGTGGGAAAGGTTTTTCTGGATGCGCGTTTCAAGGGGCGGCGGGATGATGGCCCGGTGCCCGGGATGGCCTCGGGGATTCTGGATGGGATGAGGGTTCGTTTGAGGGAGAAGCATTATTCGTATCGCACGGAGCAGACGTATTTGGATTGGGTGCGGAGGTTTCTGATTTTTGCGGGGGCGGAATCCGAGGATGCCCTTGGCATGGATGATGTGAAGGCGTATCTGGAGTTCCTCGCGGTGGACCGGCGGGTGGCGGCAGCGACGCAGAACCAGGCTTTCAACTCCTTGCTGTTCTTCTTCGGGCAGGTGCTCGGCCGACCGTTTGAGCATGTGGACGGGGTAACGCGCGCGGAGGACCGGAGGCGGCTGCCGGTCGTGTTGAAGCGGGATGAGGTGAAGCGCTTGATTGCGTCCGTGCAAGAGGACTACAGGCTGATGACCACGTTGCTCTACGGGGCCGGCTTGCGGCTGATGGAGTGCCTGCGGTTGCGGGTGAAGGATGTGGATCTGGAACGGCTCACGATCACGGTGCGAGGCGGAAAAGGGGACAAGGATCGGATCACCACACTTCCCGCGCAGGCGGTGCCGGAATTGCGGGCGCAACTGGAGCGCGGCCGCGCACTATTCGACAGCGACCGGGCCTCTGGGTTGGCCGGGGTGCAGCTACCGGATGCCTTGGAGCGGAAGTATCCTAATGCCGGAAAAGAATGGGGATGGTTCTGGATTTTCCCTTCTGGCCGCATTTCGCAGGATCCCGTGAGCAGGGCCATTCGCAGACACCATGTGAATGAGGCGAACCTTCAGCGCGCGGTGAAGATGGCGAGGGAGGCGGCCGGGTTGGTCCAACCGGTGACCCCGCACACGCTGCGCCACAGCTTCGCAACGCATCTGCTGGAGGGCGGTTCCGATATCCGGACGGTGCAGGAATTGCTGGGGCACAGCGACGTCTCAACCACGATGATCTACACGCATGTGCTGAACAGGCCGGGGCTGGCAGTGCGCAGTCCGCTGGATGCGGAGTAATAGTTCGTGGAGTAAACCTTGCCATCGTCGGGAAAAGCCGCTTGGCAGGGCGATTGCCTGGGCGGTTGTGGTGGAGGGGAGCAGGTGGGCGAGCGTGATCCTCCTGCGCTTTCTATTTTCGATCAGCGACTTCTGTCATTGTCTCCAAGTTCGCTGAATGTTGGCGGGGGAGATTGACGGAGTTTGAGAAAACTTTGTCGCATCGGTGCGGTGACGGTTTCACCCGTCAGTCCGTGCCTGGCATCCGGGTTTTCTGCCCGATTGTTGTTACGCAACGACTTTGTGCCCGAGTTTGAATTCAGGACGCCGCACTGACAGCCCCGCAGTTGACACGGGGATCGGGGCATGAAGATTTCGAGCGTCGTCTTCATGTCTCCGAAAATGCCAGATTTATGGGTTTATGACAAATCCGAACCGTTGCACTTGGAGCACAGGCGTCCCGCCGGTGTCGTGTACCAACTCAGAATATAGCCAGTCTCTAAACAGGCGAGACGCCGATTCTCCTTGTTTGCAAATCAGAGCTGCGCCCGGAAAACTTTTCCTCTTCCCAAACTGCTTGCCTCCTCACTCTGCCTCAGGCAGCATCCCATCAGGTCAAACGACCTGAATAGTTACTCAAAAAATGAACGCCGTCCGCACCGAAGGGCTTATCAAAAAATTTGGCGACCACACGGTATTGCCGGGCTTGGATCTTGAAGTCCATGTGGGCGAGTTGTTTGCGTTGCTGGGTCCGAACGGCAGTGGGAAGACCACGCTCTTTCGGATTCTGACCACGCTGATTGCGCCGGATGGTGGCACGGCGACGATTGGCGGCAGCGATGTCGTCCACAAGGCCGCCGCCGTGCGGGCGAAGATCGGCGTCGTTTTCCAATCTCCCAGCCTCGACAAAAAGCTCACCGCCCGTGAAAACCTGCGTTACGGTGGCGCGCTCTACGGGATGCATGGCAGCGTGCTCACTGCCCGGATTTCCGAACTATCGGCTTCCTTGCGTCTGGAAGAAAAGCTCGATTCTCTGGTCGAGACATTGTCTGGCGGCCAGCAGCGCCGGGTGGAAATCGCCAAATGCCTGCTCACGCGTCCCGAAACCCTTCTGCTCGATGAGCCTTCGACGGGCCTGGATCCTTCCGCCCGCATGGATCTCTGGGCGCTCATTGGCGGACTTCGTGCGACGTATGGAATGACGGTCGTATTTACAAGTCACCTCATGGATGAATCCGCCCGCGCCGACCGTGTGGCGATCCTCAGCAAAGGACGCTTAGTGGGCGTCGAGGCCCCCGACGCGTTCCTTGCCCAAGCCGGGCCGGAGGTGCTGCGCGTGGCAACCGGAGATGCCCCTGCCGTGGCCAAATTCCTGCGAGATTCCTGCGGCCTGGATCCCCATGCTCTCGAAGGTGAGGTGCGGGCTTCGACTTCGCAGGCGCATGCCATTGCGGCCCGACTCACTGCCGAAATCCCAGATGCCGTCCTGTCCACGACCGTCTCGCGTCCTTCCCTCGAAGACGTGTTTCTTTTCAAAACCGGAGAACGCCTCAATGAATAAGACCTTCCTCTGGAGACCCGCCCTCGCACTTTGGCATCGAGACGTGGTCCGGTTCCTGCGCCAGCGCAACCGGATCGTCAGCGCCCTCATCACGCCGCTTGTTTTCTGGATCTTGCTCGGCACCGGGTTCAGTCCCTCGTTCCGCCCCGGTGGCGAATCCGCCTCCTACCTCGCGTATTTTTTTCCGGGCACGCTGGTCCTCATCATGCTGTTCACCGCCATCTTCTCAACGATTTCGGTGATCGAAGACCGGCGCGAAGGGTTTTTGCAAGGCGTGCTGGTGGCACCGGTTTCGCCAGGCGCGATTGTCTTAGGAAAATTTCTTGGAGGCACGACGCTTGCAGCCGGGCAGGCGGCCCTGTTTTGCGTGCTCGCACCCTTTGCTGGTATCCCCTTTCCGCTGCATCTGCTGCCAGCGCTCGTAGCGTCGTTTATTCTGGTGGGATTCAGCATGACCGGGCTCGGATTCCTCATTGCGTGGCCGATGGATTCTACGCAGGGGTTCCATGCGATCATGAACGTGCTGCTCATGCCGATGTGGATGGTTTCCGGCGCGCTGTTTCCGCTTCCGGCCCAGCCTTCGGTGATCGGCTGGCTGGGCGCAATCAACCCCGTCACCTACGGCGTGGCCGCCATCCGTCAATCCCTCGGCGTGCCTCCTGCACCTGGAATGCCGACTCTTGAATTTTCCCTCGGCATCACTCTCGGATTCTGCCTGATCACATTTGCGGCATCCTACTGGCTTGTCGCACG
>JBBQRY010000241.1:0-3900 GCA_038214335.1 Chthoniobacterales bacterium | reverse complement strand
GTGGGGAGAGATCGCCCGCAGCACGCCCAACGCCCAATGGTTTATCGCTGACGGCACCAACGCAGTCGGACCAAAATCCTGGAATGAGCTCTCCGCCCTCTTCCAAAGCCGCCCAGCCCTGCTCATCAGCCTCGCAGAAACCGAATTCTGGCTTCCCTTCGCCGCCGTCCAAATTGCTCGCAACGGATAGGATTTTCGCTGTTGTTGCAGGGAATGTCAGGGGGAATTGACAGGGCGCAGGAATTCAAATTGCCTTTTCGCACTGTGAAAAACTCTCTCTCCATGCGACGTCTGCTTCTTTCCTTGGTCGGCTTGTGTTTTGCTTCCGGGCGTTGTGATGGCGCAGGCTCCTGAAGCCAGCGCGTCGGCGATCAATACCGGAGACAATGCTTGGCTGCTGATCAGTTCGGCTCTGGTTTTGATGATGACCGCGCCGGGGTTGGTGCTGTTTTACGGAGGATTGGTGCGCAACCGGAATGTCCTCTCGACGATGATGCACAGCTTCATCCTGATGTCAGTGGTGTCGCTGCTGTGGGTGACCATTGTCTATTCGGCCTCCGGGTTTGTGGGCATTCCGAGCGCCGTGTTGATCGGATTAGCCGGCGGCGCAGCCTGTTATTTCGCGGTGAGCAAGCTCAAAGCAAGGTTCCAGTACGATGATTCCCTGGATGTTTTTGGGGTGCATGGCATTGGAAGCACTGTGGGAATGCTGCTGGTTGGTGTGCTGGCCAGTGCGGAAGCCAATCCCGCCTTGGCGTCCACTTTCCAGCGGAACGGAGTGGCCGTGTCCCTCACCGGCAGCCTGTCGCAACTCAATCGATCGCCGTCGTTTTCACGGTTCTGCTTTCCGGGATCGCGACCCTTGTTCTGCTCAAACTCGTTGACGTGATGATCGGGCTGCGGGTCGAGCCGGAAGAGGAAGCGGCGGGCTTGGATGTCTCCCAACATGGAGAGAGCGCCTACAACGAGTAAGGCACCTCAATACTGAATCGTCACCGGAGTTCCGACGGGGGCATTTTCGTAGAAGACCTCGGCAGCTCCATGAGGGAGGCGGATGCAGCCGTGGGAGGCGGCGTAGCCGGGCAGGTAGCCGGCGTGCATGCCGACGGCACCATTGACGCGCAGAAAGTGCGGCATGGGTGCTCCCTGGAAGCGGGTGCCGGGCGGGCGTTTGTCTTTTTCCACACCAACATTGCGGACCACGGCATTGCCTTCGGAATCCACATAGTCGCCATACAAATTTGAGAGGTGGTTGCTCTCTTTTTGGCTCACGGAGAACCGTCCGGCTGGCGTGTTGTAGCCTTCGCGTCCGGTCGAGACGGGAGCTGAGCCGACCTCGACGCCGCCTTTGTAAAAGCGGGCAACTTGTTCGCTGAGATCAATGACAATCGATGGCTGACCCGAGACGCCCTCGTCGTTCCATGTCCAGCGTGGCTCAGGCGGCGGCGCGGCTTCGGCGGGACGTTTCGGACCCCGCGGTGTGGAAAAAAAGATTTCGCCATTGGGACCAAGGTAGGCTGTGGAGTAATCTGGATGATCCCGGAATCCTGCCGGACGCGAGGCGCAGGAGGCCAGGAGCACGGCCAAGAGCAGGATCGGAAGGAACCGGAGCACGGAATAAGAGATCGTCATGATGGGATCAGGTTGAGGGTGGAACTTCGGGTTTATCTTTGCCTCCCACAAAAAAGCGTTCCACAACGTAGAAGCAGGCAGGGATGAGGAAGATCGAAAGGAACGTTGCAGCGAGCATGCCGCCGATGACCGTGGTGCCGAGCACGCGGCGGGAGACCGCTCCGGAACCGCTGGCAATCGCAAGCGGCACCGTGCCGAGAATGAACGCAAACGCGGTCATGAGGATCGGACGCAGGCGCAGCTTGGCTCCGGCCAACGCGGCTTCGAGGGCGGGCTTGCCTTTTTCGTATTCATCTTTTGCGAACTCCACGATGAGGATCGCATTTTTTGCCGCGAGCCCGATGAGCATGACCAAGCCAATCTGGGCGTAGAGGTTGTTCTGCATGCCCCGGATCGAGAGGGCAGCAAAGGCACCGAAGACGGCAATTGGGGTGGTGAGCAACACGCTGAACGGCAACGTCCAACTTTCGTATTGCGCGGCAAGGATCAGGAAGACAAAGAGCAGGGAGAGTCCGAAAATCGCCGTCGGTGGCACACCTTGGGCGGCCTTGTTCTCCTGATACGACATGCCAAAGTAATCATATCCCATCCCATCGGGCATCGTCTGGGCAAAGACTTGCTCGAGGGCGCGCATGGCTTGTCCGGTCGAGAAGCCGGGCGCGACCGCCGCGCTGATCTGCGAGCAGCGGAACATGTTGTAGCGCATGGTAAACTCTGGCCCGAACGAGTGCTCGGCCCGGATGAACGAACTTACCGGCACGGCCTGGCCTTTGTCGTTGGTGACGTAAAAGAGTCCGATGTTGCTCAGATCGGTGCGGAATTCCCCTTCGGCCTGAATATACACCTGCCACTGCAACCCGAACCGGTTGAAGTAGTTGACAAAATATCCGCCTAGGAAGGTCTGCATCGTCTGGTAGGCATCCGAGAGGCTGACGCCCTGGATCATGGCCTGGGCTTCGTCCACATCGAGATAGATTTGGGGCACGTCCCAGAGCGCGGTCGTGAACAGGCTCGCAAACTCCGGACGCTTCTTCGCAGCAGCCATGAACACCTCCGTATTCTTGGCAAGAAATTCGACATTCGCCCCGGTCCGGTCCTCGAGCATAAACGTCACCCCGCCGGACGTGCCAATGCCGGGAATGGCGGGCGGCGGAAAGGCAAATGCTGCCGTCGGTTTCGACAGGGCCGCCAGTTCGCGGTTGATGTGGGCCTGAAGGGCATCGATCTGAAGCTCAGGCGTGGTGCGCTCATGCCATGGATCCATCGCAATGAAGAAGAAGCCCGTGTAGGTGCTCTGCACGGTGCTCAGGAGGTTGAAGCCAATGATCGATGTGACATTCTTCACGCCGGGAGTCTTCTCAAGGATTTTTTCAATGTCGGTCGAGGCGGCGGCGGTTTGTTGCAACGAAGAGGCCCGGGGAAGCTGAACCACTCCGAATAAATACCCCTGATCTTCTTCAGGAATAAACCCGCTCGGCATCTTTGCGCCAATGCCAAGCCCAGCAAGGCTGAGCAGAGCGATGAGGGCCAAGCTGATCACGAACTTGCGCATGAGTCCGTGACAGACGGTGCTGTAGCCGTTGGTGGCACGTCCGAACATCTTATTGAACCACCGGAAAAACGCGCCGAGCGGACCGCGCGTTTCTTTGCGAGGACGCAAGAGCAAGGCCCCCAGCGCCGGACTGAGCGACAGGGCGTTGAAGGCCGAAATCAGCACCGAGACGGCCATCGTCACCGCAAATTGCTGATACATCGCGCCGGTGATGCCGGGAATGAAGACCGTGGGAATAAACACCGCAGCCAAAATGAGCGCAATCGCCACGACCGGTCCCGACACCTGGGACATCGCTTTGAAGGCGGCATCCTTCGGCGACAGTCCATTCTCAATGTGCGTCTCAATCGCTTCCACCACCACAATCGCATCATCCACCACCAGCCCAATCGCCAGCACCAGCCCGAAGAGCGACAGCGTGTTGATCGAAAACCCGAGAATCGGAAAGATCGCGAACGTGCCGATGAGCGAAACCGGCACCGCAATCAGCGGAATCAGCGTCGCCCGCCAGCCTTGCAGGAAAATAAAGACCACGAGAATCACCAAAATCATCGCCTCGAACAGCGTCTTTACAATTTCCTTCATCCCCTCGGTGATCGCCAGCGTCGTGTCCAGCGCAACATCGTATTTCAAATCCTCTGGAAATTTCTTGGCCTGCTCCGCGAACAGCGCGCGGACCTGCTTCATGGTGTCCACCGCGTTGGATCCCGGAAGCT
>JBBQRY010000240.1:0-3908 GCA_038214335.1 Chthoniobacterales bacterium | reverse complement strand
TTTTATATATGGGAACCCGGTGGTTGTCACCACCGGCTATGCTCCGATGTCCCTCTGGGACAAGCCTTCATCAGGGTACGGCTTCAGGCTGAGAGGGAATGGGGCTTTGCCACCCCCGAAATGTCATAATGAGAATTGCTGATGAATCAGAGCCAAGCCATCGGCGAGGGGAAGATCCCTGGCCGTTTGATTTTATGGATCCACGTTGCGATCTCCTGTGATAATTTCATATGGCTGGTTCTTCGTTGTTGCATTTGTTGCTTAGAGGTGGATAGATTCCTATCCCCATGCGACTCTCGACCGCTCCTTTACTCCGAACTCTCACGCTGGTTCTCCCCCTCTCCCTCGCTCTTCCGGCTACGATGCTCGCGCAAAGTGCGGGGCAGGATGGCGAGCGTCCCGGTTTGGTGCTGGTGAAACCACAGGCTTGGTCAAAACCCGCTGAAGCCAGGGTCGTGGAGTTTGTCGATTACACCGACCACTCGGGCTACATTGAGTTGCGCACGGCACGGTCTCCGAAATACCAGGTGCCCACGGCCAAGATCGTCAAATTGATTGTGTATCCGAAGCCTCCGGTTTCTTTGGAAAACAGTGCCGAGCGGGCATCGATCCAGTCGGTGATTGATGAACTCTCCCTGATGGTTTCGACATTTCCCTCGGCGGCTCGTCAAATCAATGCCTCAGCGGCTCCGCTCAAAGCCGATGCCGTCAAATACGATGCCGGCAGCGTGAAATTGAATGGGGCTTGGATCTCGCGCTCAGGCTATGCCAAGCAGAAGGCCAATGCCCTTGCAGATTTGATCCGTCCTGAACTCACTGCCGCTGAAAATATCAAAGAAGTGGATCTGAATATGAACCAGTATTTCATTGGTTTGCAAAACCTTGCAAAGAATGATCCCTCCGTGAAGCCCGTCGTCGAGAGCATTCGTGGGTTTTATCTGAGCTTGGTGCGGAAGGCGGATCGTGATGCCACGTTGGCTGAGGTGACTGGCTCGGGGGTCGGTTTCGAGCGGGCCTCGGATCTGATAAAAAAACTGGAAGCCCTCAAGCCCGAGGAAGATGCCAAAGTGGCTCTTTTTATCAAAAGTTGGAAATCCGCTGTGGACAAAGCGGGAGAACTCACCAAAAAGATCACCGACGCTCGCACGGAGTTCGAGGCCGCGATGACGGACGCCGGAGCCACGGGAGCCATTCCCCAGTTGCCGCCTGCCCTGAGTTCCACGCTCGGCAATGTGTCGGACTCGGTCAAGGCCTTCCGGGCAGGGAATCCTCCTTCCTCGGTGCGCGTGCCCATGCAGCTTGCGGATGCCATGCTGGCCTGCGCGGAGAAATTTCCTGCCATGGCCAAGCAGATCAAGAACCGCGAATTGCTGGACGCCAAATCGGTCATTGATCCGCTGACCAACCAAGCGGAGGTGATCGGACCCCAAACCGCCAAAGTGTTTCAGGGCATCCAGAAGCAACTCACCGATGACGTGCTGAAATTTCAATCTCTGCGCAACGAAGCCAAGATGCTTGCCGAGAATGACAAAATCGAGGAAGCCCTCAAAAAATATGAGGCGGCTTATGCGATCATTCCCGCACAGGATGTCGCCACGCAAATTGACACGCTCAAAAAGCAATAATCTCGTGTCCGCCGGAACTCCCGCCGCCAGCGACCTTCCCGAGCAATGCCGGATCTCGACCGACATTCGTGTCATGTATTTCGATACGGATGCCGGAGGAGTCGTTCACAATATTGTCTATCTGCGATTCATCGAGGTCGCACGCACACTGCTGGCCATCCAGATGGGAATGAGCTTCCGAGAAATCGAACGCACCAACATCCATCCGGTCGTCACCCGCACCGAGATCGACTACAAGCGACCGGCCCGGCTGGGGGATGAACTGCGCGTTGATGGACGGATCTCCAAGTGGAGCGGCATCCGGTTCTGGGTGGAATTCGAGGTCGTGCGCCCGCATGACAATGCCCTCCTCGTCACCTGCCGACAGGCCTTGGCGCTGGTGAAAATGCCCGAAGGCCGCCCCGTCCGACTGCCGGAAGGATTCCCCGCATCCTTGGCGATGGATTCCGCACCGGCCTAAGGTGCCCTCATAACGCTAAAGGTGATCTTCGCAGGCAGAAGAAAGGTGCGCTGAAACACGCCCAATGTGGCAGGGCTCTGATTTCCGTCTGATTTTCGTCTTCTCATTCCTCCCCTGCCTGATACGTTCTCGGCAATGCGTTTGGTTCGATCCATGGTTTGGTTGCTGCTCGGCGGGGCCTTTGTGGGCTTCACCGCTGTTGGTGCGGAGGTGGGGGATCCGTCGTTGGATACCGGACGTCATTTCGCTCCGTTCACGCTGACCTTGCAGCCTTCTTTGCAGATGAATCCGCTGCCGGGGTGGATGAAGTCGCCGGCGGTTGTGCAGAAGGAGACCGCGACGGTCGAGGTTCCGCTGCCTCCTCTTTGGCTTTCGCCCGTCGCCGAGATGTATGCGGTCACCATTGTTTTTGACGACTGTGGCGATGGGGGTCCGGCTTTGGAATGGCGTGCGCCGAATGGCACCAACTCAGTGGTTGCGCAGGGGTTGGGGGAACTCGGAGCAAGGCTGGGACTCAATTCCCGCACAATCATGCTGCCGCAGGAGCTCACCCGCGAAGGCGGCATTTTGCTGATCTCTTATTACGCCCAGTTTGAAAAACTTCTCAGCATCTCACTGCGCCCAGCTCGGCGTGACGCCCTTGCGGTGCTTGGCGGGCAGAGTGATCCCGTGATGGTGGATGAAGCCCTTCGGGTTTTTCGTCGGGGAGAGGTGGACGGATTGCGAAATCCGCCGCTCAGCGGGGATGTGCGCCGCGGAACAATTGTGGAGGCGGAATTGTCGGCAGAGGTCCAGGAACTGGAGGGGGAGCTGGAGTTTGTGATGCCGATGGAGGGAGTGGTCGAGGGAGCGATGCTCAAGCTCGAAGTGCTGGGTCTGGATCCCGAAGCCACCCTCGAAGTAGTCGTGAACTCGCATTCGCTCGGTCCATTGGCGGCGGCACCGTTCGCTTTGGATGATCCTTCCTTGGTTACGGATGAGGCCGGACGGCTTGTGCTCGCGGGCTGGCGCGGTGGCTCGCTTTTTATTCCGGCCCGGCGCTGGATGGCCGGCGACAACTCGATTGTGATTCGCCTGAAGCGCTCGGAGGAGGAATCCGGACGCCGAGTCTTCCTGCGTAATGCCGCATTGCATGTGCGGTTTGGATCAGAGCCAATCGAGCGTCCCGTCGCCGAACCTACGGAGCCGGATTTCGATTTGCCGGATCCGTTCATTCCAAATCCTGCAGACCCCCCGCTGCCGGAAGTGATCACTGGGTATCGCTAAGGAGCCGACATTTTCACGCGTGGGTTGCATCGGGGCCGATCCCTGCTCTATTGCCCGCATGGACTCTCCTTCGACCACTCCGCCCAGAATCACCACGCTCTTTCTTGATATCGGTGGCGTGCTCCTCACCAACGGCTGGGACACCGCGCTGCGAAAACGCACCGCCGAACATTTTGGCGTGGACTACACGGAACTCGATCACCGGCACCGAGTGACCTACGACACCTACGAGGAGGGCAAAATGTCGCTCGATACGTATCTGCGGCAGATCATCTTCTTTGAGCCTCGGGCGTTCGGTGCGGAAGACGTGAAGACATTCATCCTCGAACAGGCCGAGCCGTATCAGGACACGATGGACCTTGTCCGCCGTCTCAAGGCGGTTTATGGGCTGCGCATTGCAGTCGTCAGCAACGAAGGACGCGAAATCGCCGAAGACCGGATCGCACGATTCCGGCTCAAGGAATTTGTCGATTTCTTCATCGTCTCCGCCTTTGTCCACTTCCGTAAACCCGACCTCGATATCTACCGGATGGCGCTCGACATCGCCCATGTGCGCC
>JBBQRY010000239.1:0-3920 GCA_038214335.1 Chthoniobacterales bacterium | reverse complement strand
ACGATACGCGCTCGCCGCGTTCAGATGAGCCCTTCCCTGGGTGAAAAGGTGTTCATGGGATCGTTTTTTTCAAAGCGGCGAGCAGTTCCCCGGCGTCCCGGTAGCGGTCTTTGTGGTTCTTTGTCACTGCGTGATCGATGACGGCGGCAATAGGCTTGGAAATCGCGGATCTGCGGGAGCGGATGGGAACGGTGGTTTCATTCAAAATGACATCAATCGGGTCACGCTTTGCGGGAAAGTCGAACGGAAACGCGCCCGTCAGCAGGTAATACATCGTCGCGCCCATGCTGAAAACGTCGCTGACTGGCTTGACGTATTTGAAATTGATGATCTGTTCCGGCGGCATGAAGACCGGGGTTCCGGCGGTGCTGCCGGTCATGCTCATCCCGCTAAGCCCCGCCTTTTGAAAGTTTTTCGACATTCTCCACGGAGTATCCGGGAATCCGCAGACCGGATTCATTTTTTCCGCCGCCGAAGACCAATTGGAAGAGCTGGTCGGGCGAGAGTTCAGAAAGTTCCCCTGGCTTTATGCCAGCTTGGACCGCCGGTTGGGCCGCGGCTTTTTCAATCGCCACCGCGAGATCCGTCTGCCCGACGGTGATCTTGTCGCCGTCGTTCAGTTCAACAATGGGATACTGGTGTTTCGCCCCCTCCTCGGGAGACTCACCGGATTTTCTGCCGCCGCATTTCTTCCCGTTAATAAACGTGCCGTTGAGGCTGCCGAGGTCTCGCAGTGAGGCTTTGGGCGGGCAGGCTTCCAGAATGAAGTGGTGCCGGGATACCTGCGTGTCGTCTGGAAATGTCGCGTGGCAATCCGGCATCCGTCCGAACAGAAAAGTATCGTGCTCGGTGAAGGTGAAAACCTTCCCCTTTGCCGGGCCTTTGGTGACGGAGAGAACGACTGCCATATATATGTTCTACTTCCGGCGCGGAAAATCGTCAACCGGGCGGGATGGATTTTGCCCGCGAATCAAACGAATCAACGCGAATGACATCAATGAGACAAGGGAGGAGAGTGATTGGATAACTATTGCGTTTACTTCGTTTGCAGCGAATAGTGCTTCTATGAAAACCGTCAAGCTTCCCTCTTTTCGTGAGCTGAGTTCCAAAGATCTGGAACTTGCCCGCCATGCCAGCAGCCGCCTGCGAGCGTTGGTTGGAAACGACTCGCCGGTTGATGTCCGGTTTCAGCGCAGCAAAGCCAGTCGGTCTGAATCGGCTCCAATCCCGATGGCAGCATTCCGGATGCTCGTCCAGATCCTGTCGGAAATGGCCGAGGGAAATGCCGTGACGATGGTCCCCCGGCGTCGGGAAATGACAACACAGGAGGCGGCGGATTTTCTGGAAATGTCGCGTCCGTCGCTCCTGAAACTGCTCGAACAGGGGGAGATCCGTTTTCGCAAGGTGGGCAAACACCGCCGCGTCCTTTTCCAGGATGTCGAACAATACCGGAAGCAGTCGGACCGTTACGCGGCCCTTGATGAGTTGGCAGGACAGGCTCAGGAACTTGGGTTTGGCTACTGAGGCATGGCGCGTCTCACAGCCATCTACGATGCCTGCGTGCTCTACCCCGCGCCGTTGCGTGATTTTCTCCTGCAGCTTGCCTGTGCCGGACTTTTTCGTGCCCGCTGGACGAACGCGATCCACGAGGAATGGATACGCAATCTTCTCGAAAACCGCCCCGACTTGGACGCGGCCACACTTGCCCGCACCCGGCAACTCATGGATCGAGCCGTGCCGGATGCGCTGATCAGAGGCTACGAACCGCTCATTCACGGGCTCGATCTCCCGGATGCCAATGACCGGCATGTGCTCGCGGCCGCCATCCATGGCCTGGGTGAGGTGATCGTGACTTTCAATCTGAGGGATTTTCCAGCAAACCGGCTCAAACCGCATGGAATCCTGGCGCTTCATCCCGATAAATTTATCGGCGAATGGATCGTCCGTGCGCCGGAAGCCGTTTGTCTTGCGGCCAAGTTCTGTCGTCACCGGCTGAAACGGCCTCCAATGACGACGAGCGAATACATTGCATGCCTGGCACGACAGGAACTCGATGCAACTGCAGCCTTCCTTTCAAAGAACCGTGCTCGCCTCGTGTAGTTATTTTTGGAATGATTTCAACAGCCCGACCGAATCGAGTCCGCCGTATCCCTGGGATTCGAGGTGTTCCTTCAACGACTGCATGGCAGCAGCAGCGATTTTGTGGACGCCCTGCTTCGTCATGCCGAGCTGGTTGCCGATTTCCGAGTAGCTGCGGCCCTGCCCGATGGCGGTCAGCACCACCCGGAAGCGCTCAGGCATACCGGACATGGCTTTGGTGAGGGCCGCGATGGACTCGGCGCGGCTGACCTTCGTGGCTACGGACTCCTGTCCTTTGTCGGGGGTATTCTGAACCAGATCGGTCTGCGTGGACTGCATCCCGGCATGCTGGTCCAGAACATATGCGTGGTGCTGATGGTGCCGGACCTGACGCTCGGCGACGGTTTTCTCCATGCCTGTGCATACTGCCGATGCGCAAAAGCGTCAACCTATGGGCACGATCGACTGTTTCTCGGCAGGCCGATGTTTCTCAACGAGGGAAGGATGACTGGATGCGATAACACGCAAGCTGGGCTTTGCACCATCACATCGGCAGGGCCATCTGGGTGCTCGGCGGCCCGAGCCCGCTCACCCCGAGGCCCAGAAGCCGTAGCGGGCGGCTCACCAGTTTTTCACGGCGCAGGAGCGAGCAGGCGATGGCGTAGATTTCGTCAGCTCTCTCAACCGGCTCTTCCACAGAAATCTGGCGGGTAAGCGTCTTGAAATCGCTGTAGCGCACTTTCACCTGGACCGTCCGTGCGGCGAGCCGCTCCTTGGCCAGCTTCTCCGCCAACTCACGCGCTTGCTCCTTGAGCAGGGGCACCAGGACCCGCCGGTCATCGGTATCCCGGTCGAACGTCTCTTCCGCGCTCACGCTTTTCACCTCGCCATCGAACTCCAGCGTCCGGTCGTCATCCCCGAAGGCATACCGCTTCAGAGATGCCGCAAACGAGCCAACCAATGCCCGCAGATCGCCGGGGTAGTCTTGCAGGTCGCCAATGGTTTTGAGGCCCGCAGAGGCGAGCACCCCGGCTGTCACCTTGCCGACGCCATGGATGGCAGCGGCGGGCAGCGGATGCAGGAAGGCAACCCTCTCAGCGTCCGCAATACAAAGCAGCCCGTCCGGCTTGCCGTGATCGCTGGCAATCTTGGCGAGCAATTTATTGCTGCCGATCCCGATGCTGGCGGTCAGGCGGCGCTCCTGCCGAATCAGGTCTTTCATCTCCCGCCCCAGCGCCATCGCTGCGACTGCGTCAAATCCCTCAAACCTATGGCTCATGTCGAGGTAGGCTTCGTCCACCGACACCTGCTCCACTGTTCCCCCGAACCGGGAGAGGTAGGCCATGATTTCACGCGATTCATTGCGGTAGGCATCCATGCGCGGTCTGATGAACACCCCGTCGGGACACAGCCGGTGAGCTGTCCGGGAGGGCATGGCGGAACGGACGCCAAATGCTCGGGCCTCGTAGCTGGCCGCGCACACGACCCCCCGGCGGTCCGGAGAGGCCCCGACAATGACCGGCTTCCCACGAAGCGCAGGCGCGTCGCGTTGCTCCACGGAGGCGTAGAAGGCATCCATGTCGAGGTGGAAGATGACGCGCGGCACAGGCACTGGCGTATCAGGGCATGCTTGCCCGGACAAGATTCATGCGGCAGCTAAAGAAAAGGGTGTCGCTTGCGCAGAAAATGGGATTCCTTACTCCTCGAATCTCGGGTGTTTTTCAGGTTGTTGGCGACACGGGCTCCATGGGAATGGTGCACAGTAGCTCGCCGCCACGAACCAAACACCGTTCGTAGAGATTTTGAACTTCGTCTTGTAACACCGTGCCGGTTACGAATGA
>JBBQRY010000238.1:0-3942 GCA_038214335.1 Chthoniobacterales bacterium | reverse complement strand
TGAGGTTTGAGGAAAACGGTTGAGACGACCATCCTCCCGGCTAACTTGATTCAAGTTAGTCGGGAGGTTTACCCTTCGGGAGCCGCGCGCGCGGCCTCCACATGCGCCCGCAATGGCGCATGTTCGCTTGCTGAGAGCAGGGGGTCCGTATCCAGCAGCGACCGGGCGGCGGCGCGCGCTTCGGTCATGAGCTCACCATCGCGCAGCAAATTCCCAAGGCGCAAAGGGGGGAGCCCGGTCTGGGCGGTGCCGAGCAAATCGCCCGGCCCGCGAAGTTGGAGGTCGGATTCCGCGATGAGGAATCCGTCCCCTGTGGACTCCAGCACAGCCAGCTTGGCTTTGGCGAGTTCGCCGGGCTCATCCTGAAGCAGGATGCAGTAGGATTTTTCGGCGCCGCGTCCGATGCGCCCGCGAAGCTGGTGGAGCTGGGAGAGCCCGAAGCGTCCGGCTTCTTCGATGAGCATGAGACAGGCATTGGGCACATCTACGCCGACCTCAATGACTGTCGTCGCCACCAGCACAGAAATCCTTCCATCACGAAAATCCCGCATCACGCGGTCTTTTTCGTCCGCATCAAGCCGTCCGTGAGCGAGCCCCACCGTCGCGGGTGCCAGCACCTGGCTCCATTTTTCAAACTCCGCGCGGGCGGCTTTCACTTCCAATTTTTCGGATTCCTCAATGAGCGGATACACGACATAGGCCTGGCGGCCTTCGGCGAGCTTTTTGCGGAGGAAATCCACAATTTCCGGAAGCTTCGAGGAGTCGCGCACGGCGGTGAGGATTTTTCCGCGTCCCTCGGGTTTGTCGTGCAGGATCGAGACATCGAGGTCGCCGTAAAGCGTTTGGGTGATCGTGCGCGGAATCGGCGTCGCGGTCATCACCAGCACATCCGGCGCATCGCCTCGGGCAATCAAACGCGACCGCTGGAGCACGCCAAATTTGTGCTGCTCATCAATGACCACGAGTCCGAGCGGACCGATTTGCGCCCCGTCGTAGAGCAGGGCGTGCGTGCCGACGACCAGCGGGGGAATTGCGCCGTCTGGGGAAGATTCGTTGAGTCCGGGAAGCGCTTCGCCAGTCCGGTTGGCGGCGGTGCGAAGGACGACGGAAATCCCAAGCGGATCGAGCAGACGGCGAAAATTTTGGTAGTGTTGGTCGGCGAGAATTTGGGTGGGTGCCATGAGCGCGGCCTGCCAGCCGGATTCCGCCACTTGCAGCATCGCATGAAGCGCGACAAGCGTTTTGCCCGAACCGACATCCCCCTGAAGAAGCCGGTTCATGCGGTGCGGGGCGGCAAGGTCCTTCGAGATTTCGCGCATGACGCGCTCCTGCGAGCCCGTCAGGTCAAAGGGCAGGGAATCCTTCACGGCCTGCCACAGCTTTCCCGTTCCTCGCCGCACGATGCCGCCGCTGCCGCGTAGCGCGGCATGGCGCGAGCAGACGATGAGCTGGAGCGCAAAAAATTCTTCGCGCACGAGTTCGCGGCGGGCGGTTTCCTGTTCCTCGGTCGATTCCGGAAAATGCACCGCGTGCCAGACCCGGCTTGAGATTGACGTGCCGGGCCAGAGCAGGGGGATGGTGGCGAGATCGGTCTCTTCCAGTGCGCGGTGGATCAGGACCCTCAACAGGCGGGGTGTGATCCCATCTCCAGCGGGATGCACCGGCGTGATGCGATCAAAGTGAACGGATCGCTCCGCATCGTCTTCAATGACTTCAAAATCCGGATGCTCCATCACGACCTGGTTCGACCGCAGACGCGGTTTGCCAAACACCACAATCGTCTGGTCGCCTGTGATCAGGTTTTTCACCCACGGCATATTAAACCACCGGCACACCAGCGGAGACCCCAGCACCCCCGCTGACTCGTCCTCAATGCGCGCCTCAAAAATCCGCTTGGCCCCAAACCGGCGATAGACGGTCTTCCGCACGATGCCATATAAGCACACGGGCGTCTCGGAAGCCTGATCCGGAAAGCGGTCAAATTTTTTTCGGTCCTCATACCGATGCGGAAAATGTCGCAGTAGATCCCCGAGCGTCAGCAGTCCCAGCCGCCGCAGGGCAGCAAGGCGCTGACGGGGCACCCATTCCAACCCTTCGAGGGGCGTGTTCGCAGCGAGGATCATGCTGCCCCCCGCACTTCCAAGATGCGCATTTGCGCTTCTTTGCGACCCTGCCAGCAATTCCAATCCAGGGTGTAAGCAACATCCCACGGTGGCCGCGGCAGGTCGTCTATGCGGGCGTTGAAAAAGACCGCAGGGATACGACGGCGTCCGACCGCAAACTCAATTTTGAGATGCTTCTCTTTCATCGTCCGCGGAGCTCCGCTGGGAGTGATGGCACGTGTCAAAAGCAGGGGTTGCGGATTCCCGGTGCCAAAGGGTTCAATCAAATCCTGAGCTTCCAAAATCGCCACCTCCAAATCGCGCAATGGAATTTCCGCATCGAGGCAAAGTCGCGGGGTCAGAATTTCTTCCGTCGCGCGGGTGCGAGCGACCGCATCGAAGGCCGTGCGGAATCCAGGCAGGTCGCTCTCCGAAATTGAAATCCCCGCCGCCATGGCATGACCCCCAAATTTTTGCAGATGGCCCGAGCATTCGCTCAGCAGCTCGACCAGAGGCAGGCCTTCGATGCTTCGTCCGCTGCCTTTGCCGCTGCCGGATGCATCGAAGCCCACAATAAACGTCGGACGGTGGTGCTGGCGCATCACACGCGAGGCGACGACTCCGAGCACGCCCACATGCCAATCCCGCTGGCCCGCCACAATCGCCGTGTCACGCTCCGAATCGAAATGCCGCAGCACCCACTCCTCGGCATCCTTCACGACCGCCTTCTCCACGCTTTGCCGCTCGCGGTTGTGGAGGTCGAGTCCGTCGGCCAGCCGCGAGGCCTCGGCGGGATCATCCGTGAGCAGCAGCCGGAGTGCCTCATGCGCCGGTCCCAAACGCCCCGCCGCGTTGATCCGCGGCCCGAGTCGGAATCCGACATCCCCCGCCCGCACCGGTGCCGAGACCCCCGCCACCCGCATCAACGCCGCCAGACCCGGCCATCGCGTGGTGGCCATTTGCTGGAGTCCGTGCCGCACGAAAATCCGGTTCTCGCCGGACAGCGGCACGATGTCCGCCACGGTCGCCAGCGCGACCAAATCGAAAAATTGTCTCAGATCGAGTTCGGGCACGGGCGCAAGTTTTTGCATGGCATGGGCGAGTTTGAAGGCGACGCCCGCGCTGCAGAGGTCATGAAATTCGGACCCGCATTTCGGGTTCACCAGCGCGGAGCAATCTGGGCGCTCCAGTCCGGGCTCATGGTGGTCGAGGACAATCACCTCGACTCCGCGTTCGCGCAGGGAGGCAATTTCCCGCACAGAGGTCGTGCCGCAATCCACCGCAATCAGCAACTCGGGATGGTGCATCGCGCAGCACCTTTCGACCCCCGCAGCACTGAGCCCGTAGCCCTCTTCCACCCGCATGGGCAGGAAGCAGGCCGCCTCAGCGCCAAAAACTCGCAACACCCGCGCCAGCAGCGCAATCGATGTGATCCCATCCACATCGTAGTCCCCATAAAGCACGATCCGGCGTCCGGCCCGCACGGCCTGCCACACACGCTCCGCCGCCAGCGACATCTCCGGCAACAGCTCCGGCGCATGCAGGGATCGCATCTTCGGACGCAAAAAGGTCTCTGCCTCCGGCACCTCAGCATGCCCCCGCCGCACGAGCAGGTCGGCCAAAAATGGTGGAATCCCCAGCTCATGCAGAAGCCGTCCCGCCCGGAGCGGATCAGCAGGCGGAGGAAGAATCCAGCGGCGGGTCATGCCGGAAAACTTTACGCGGAATCCTCGCCATGACAAATTGATATCCCGATGCGCTGCACCGTTTTTTTTCTGACCCTGCTTCTGGGCGGCTGTGCCCCGACGTATTTCCTGTCATTTTCGCGGGGCTACGATCC
>JBBQRY010000237.1:0-3952 GCA_038214335.1 Chthoniobacterales bacterium | reverse complement strand
GACTTTTGTGACACGACCTCCGAAGCGCTTCATGAGGGCCTTGGCGGTGGGTTCATCCGTGAAGGCCTCGATTTTGAGGGCGTTGGATTCCGGCCATGTGACCATCGCAACGTGTCCGGGTCCGAGGAATTGCAGGCGCTCTTCCCATGCGTCTTCCCATTTCTGGGTGCTCAGCCGGGTCCAGCGGTGGAGGGATTTGGAGTTTTCAGTTTTCAATGTTCCGTGTTCAATGGGTGCCCAGTCTCCGCGAATGCGGATTCTCTGGAAACGAAAATCATGCCGCGCGCCAAATTTCTCATCGCCTCGAGCGAATCCTCTGCCGATCTCCTCTATGCCACCGGATTCCGAGTGCCCGATCCGGTCATCTTTCTGGAGCAAAAAAATACGAAGCTGCTGCTGGTATCGGATCTCGAGCTCGACCGCGCGCGCCGGGAGGCGGCGGTGGACCGCGTGGATTCGTATTCGGAATGGCAGGCCAAGGTCCGTGGAAAAAAATCCAAACTCCCCGACCGCGCAAAGGTGGTGGCCGCATGGTTGCGTGAGCAGAAGGCGCACGAAGTAACGGTTCCAGAGGACTTCCCATTCGGAGTGGCCCGGCAACTCCGGAAGCTGGGCATTCGGCTCAAGCCCGCAAAGGAGAGCTTTTTTCCTCAGCGGGCGATCAAATCTGCTGCGGAAATCCGCGCACTCAAAGCGGCAACAGCCATTGCGGAAGCAGGTATGGCCCGCGCGATGGAGGTGCTGGCCATGGCCAAGCCACGCAAAGATGGACGCCTCATGCTCGGACGCCGTGCCCTCACCTCCGAGATGGTGCGCACGGAAATTGAGACAACCGTCGTGAGGGCGGGCGGCGAGTCACGTGGGGACTCAATTGTGGCCGGCGGCGAACAGGCCTGCGATCCTCATGCCCGCGGCTCCGGACCCCTGCGGGCCAACGAACTCATCATTGTGGACATCTTTCCGCGCGATGCCCGGTCCGGATATTTCGGAGACATCACGCGAACCGTCGTCCGCGGCAAGGCGACCGACGCCCAACGCGCCCTCTGGGAAACCTGCCTGGAAGGCCAGGCGCTGGCACTCGAACAAATGCGTCCGGGCCTTCCGGGCAAGCCCATCGAAGAATCGATCCGCACGTTTTTTGCGAACAAGGGCTATCCCACAGAGGTCCGCGACGGACGCTGGCAAGGGTTCTTTCACGGCACTGGGCACGGACTCGGCTTGGAAATCCACGAGGCGCCCCGGTTTGCCTCAACGGTGTTTTTTCCTGGTCAGGTGATCACCGTGGAGCCCGGAATTTACATGCCGGGTCTCGGTGGGGTGCGGCATGAGGATGTCGTCCATGTCACGTCCAGCGGACCCCGACTGCTCACCAGCGCACCGAAACCATTTGAACTGTGACCCATTTGAGGCATTAGGTGACTGATCAAAAATCCATCTCCTGCACGAACCCACCGCCAACGATATTGAATCAGCCATCCCATCCTTCGTCCGCTCAACCGTCTGAAAACGGACGAGATCGATTCCTTGCGGCCTGCCGATGCAAACCGGTGGACCGTCCTCCGGTCTGGCTCATGCGGCAGGCGGGGCGCGCCCTGCCGGAATACCGCGCGCTGAAGGAACGCCATCCGTTTATTGAACTCGTCCGCACGCCAGAACTCGCCGCCGAAGTGACCCTCCAACCGATCCGCCGATTTGGTTTCGATGCGGCGGTCCTCTTCAGCGACATTCTTGTCGTGCCCGAAGCCATGGGACAAGGCTATGCCTTTCGTGAAGCGGGCGGAGGAATCGACATGGCGTTTGCGATCCGCACGGCAGACGACATCCGCCGTCTCGACCATGAGGGCGCGGTCGCACGCATGGAATATGTTGCGGACGCCCTGCGCCTCATCAAGCCCAAGCTGGAAGGACGCACCGCCCTGCTCGGCTTCGCGGGTTCGCCATGGACGCTGGCCCGTTACATGATTGAAGGCGGCAGCTCGGGAGACTCCGATCACGCAAAGCGGTTCTTTTATTCCGAGCCTAAGCTCTTCGGCGAGCTCATGGAAAAACTAACCCATGTGGTCGCCGGATTCCTGCGCTTGCAAATCGAAGCCGGCGCAGAGGCCGTGCAAATTTTCGACAGCAACGGCGATGTGCTCGCCGACTCCGCGTATGAAGCGGCCTCAGCCCGCTGGATGCGGGAGGTCATTTCTTCGCTGGATTCCGACACCCCGGTCATCATTTTTGGGAAATGTGCGCAGTCCCGAATCGGCCCGCTGATCTCGACCGGCGCGAATGTTCTGAGTGCGGATTGGACCCTCTCGCTGGCAGACCTGCGACGCAGCCTTCCACCGAATGTCGGGGTGCAGGGAAACCTAGATCCGTTTCTGCTCACGACGACGCCGGAAATTGTCGCCGCCGAAACCCGGAGGATCCTTCGTTCGATGTCGGGCCTGACCGGCCATGTTTTCAACCTCGGCCACGGCGTCACGCCGAACGCCAAGCTGGAGTGCATAGAGGCCTTAGTGAAAACCGTCCAGCAGGAGGCCCCCCAATGAGCACGCTTCAGGTGGATCTCGATCTGGTCCGAAAATACAATGTCGCGGGTCCGCGCTACACCAGCTATCCACCGGCCACGAAGTTCCGCGACGATATTTCGCCCGCGGAGGTCGAAGCCAAAATCGCTGCCAACAATGCGAGCGAGCGTGACCTGTCGGTTTATTTTCACATCCCGTTTTGCGAAACCCTCTGCTGGTTCTGCGGATGCACCACCGTCATCACCCTCAACCACGACAAAGGAGCCGCATATCTGGACTTCTTGGAGCGCGAGGTCGCCCGGATGGCGGAACGCTGGCATCCAGACCGCAAGGTCGTCCAACTTCACTTCGGCGGCGGCTCCCCGACATTTCTGCGCCCGGATGAAATTCGGCGTCTGGGAGCAATCATTCACAAGCACATGCACCTCGCACCGGATGTCGAAGCGGGCGTCGAAGTCGATCCCCGCCGCCTCACCCGCGACCACCTTGTCGCCTTGCGCGAGATTGGTTTCAACCGCGCATCCATGGGAGTCCAAGACTTTGATCCGAAAGTGCAAGAGGCCATTCACCGGATTCAGCCGGAAGCCATGACCCGGCAGGCCATGGATTGGATGCGAGAGCTGGGGTTCTCGTCGATCAACCTGGACCTCATCTACGGGCTTCCGCATCAGACGCATACGTCGTTTGATAAAACCCTCGATATTGCGCTCGGCATGAATCCAGACCGCCTCGCAATGTTCAGTTACGCGCATGTTCCGTGGATCAAACCCGCACAGAAAATCCTTGAGGGTAAGGCTCTTCCTTCGCCGGAAACGAAGCTCGAACTCCTCAAACTCATCATCGAAAAACTCACCTCCGAAGCACGCTATGTCTATATCGGGATGGATCACTTCGCACGTCCGGATGACGAATTGGCCGTCGCCCAACGCAACCGGCAGTTGCAGAGAAATTTCCAAGGTTACAGCACGAGGTCTGGCGCAGATATCTACGCGTTCGGAATGTCGGGCATCTCGCAGATCCCCGAGGCCTATTGGCAAAACCAAAAAGCGCTGCCAGATTATCAGGCGGCAGTGGACGCCGGAAACCTGCCCTCCCAACGTGCGTATTTTCTCACCGCCGAAGACCAAATCCGCCGCGAAACGATCATGCGCGTGATGTGCGATCTGGCGCTGGATTTCGCGGACATGTCCGAGCGGCTGAAACTCGATTTTGCATCTCATTTCGCATCCGAGCTGGTTTCGCTCGCGCCTTATGAGTCGGACGGACTGGTCACCCGCACTGCGGGCGGACTCACCGTCAGTGAAAGCGGACGGCTTTTCATCCGTAATATCGCCATGTGCTTCGACAACACCCTCGCTCCGGTCTCCGAGCGCCAACACTCCCGCACGATCTAATGCCATCAAAATCTATTGCCATCATCGGAGGAGGCATCTCGG
>JBBQRY010000236.1:0-3966 GCA_038214335.1 Chthoniobacterales bacterium | reverse complement strand
AATCTGCTCGTCGCCGGGCGTTGCCACTCCGCCACACGCGGCGCGCACGCCTCCACCCGGGTCACCGTCACCGCGATGGCGATGGGCGAGGCTGCCGGTGTCGCTGCCGCCATGGCTCTCACGGACAAAACCGAAGTTGCCCTCCTCAGCGGCGTGAAAGTGCGTGAGATGCTCAGCTCCCGGAACGCCGGACCTTTCACTGATGCCTGATCCAGACCGCACCGGCCAGATTAAGACTACAGACTTTCAAGCTCTCCCCCGCCGCCAGTTTCTCGGACGCGCGAGCACCGGCGTCGGCTCCGCGGCCCTGGCTTCGCTGCTCAATCCGCGGCTCTTTGCGGAGAGTGCATCGCATTTTGCGCCGAAGGCGAAACGCATCATCTGGCTCACGCAGGCGGGGGCGCCGTCGCAGTTGGACCTGCTGGATCACAAACCGGGGCTCGCTTCGATGTTCGACAAGGATTTGCCGAACTCCGTGCGCGGCGAGCAGCGGCTCACCGGCATGACGGCGGGTCAGAAACGCTTTCCCATCGCTCCGTCCGTTTTCAAGTTCGCGCAGCATGGCCAGAGCGGCATGTGGATGAGCGAACTGCTGCCGCACAGGCGAAACTCGCGGATGAAATCTGCGTGATCCGCTCCCTGCACACCGAGGTGATCAATCTCGATCTGAACCCCCTCCTTCCCCGCCCCAAGGGTGACAAGGATGCGGAAGGGATGAAAAAGTAAATTCCTAGCAACAATCATGAACTCAGACTCCCCTGTCCCCACCGGCCCGGAAATCGGCCGTCGGAATTTCCTTGGCGCGGCAATCGCTAGCGCTGCGCTCGCGCCGCCACTCGCGCTCGGCGCAGAGTCACCGTCCGCCGCACAGGGAAAGTTCAACGAACCCGGGCGCGACCTGCCGCTCGCCAACGATGCGGATGTGATCGTGTGCGGAGCCGGTCCGGCCGGTGTGGCGGCGGCGATCACCGCCGCGCGAGCCGGAGCAAAAGTTCGGCTCTTTGAATGGCGCGGCTGCCTTGGCGGGATCTGGACGGCGGGCCTGCTGGGTTACTTTCTCGATTTCGACAAGCCGGGCTTTGCCAAGGAACTGCGCGACCAACTCGATGCCCGAGGCGCGCGCGCCAATTCCACGAGCGCCAGCCGCTTCTGCTACGATCCCGAGGCGCTGAAGCTTTTGCTCGAGGAGCTGTGCGTGGAGGCCGGTGTGAAATTTCAATATCACACGCGAGTCTCGGCGGCGTTCCGCGAAGGGGAGCGGCTCACGACGATCGTCACGGACTCGAAGTCCGGCCGGCAGGCCTGGCGCGCGCCGGTCTTCATCGACACGACCGGCGATGGGGATCTTGGATTCCAGGCGGGCTGCGCGTTTGAGATCGGCATGTCGGAGGATTGCCCATGCCAGCCGATGTCGCTGAATGCGCTGCTCGTGGTGAAGGACGTGGAGGCGCTGAGGAAATTTGTGCGCTTTGGGAAACCGAATCCCGGCGAGAACAGCGACGGTGAGAAGAAAGGCCGCATCAAGGATGCGCTCGTGAGCACGGGACATTTCCCCTCGTACGCCGGACCGACGATGTGGCACGTGAGCGGCAATCTCATCTTCGCGATGATGAATCACGAATACGGCATCAAGCCGTGGGACGCGGCGGAAGTCACCGCCGCAACCGTGAGGGCGCGGGCGGAGATGAACAAGATGGTGAGCGGATTGCGCGCCCTCGGCGGGCCGTGGGAAGGCATCCAGATCGTCGCCACTGCGGAGCAGATCGGCGTGCGCGACGGACGGCGGATCAAGGGTCGCTACACCGTGCTGCAGGACGACCTCGCCAGGGGCGCGCGACACGACGACGCGGTGGTGCGGGTGAGATTCGGGATCGACGTGCATGCGCTGAGTGCGGACCACAACAAGAAGCACGCGATCATGCCCAAGGACATCGCCATGAAACCCTACGACATCCCGCTGCGAGCGCTGATCGCGAAAGACGTGGACGGGCTGATGATGGCCGGACGCTGCATTAGCGGCGACTTCATCGCGCACTCGAGCTACCGCGTCACCGGCAATGCCGTGGCCATGGGCGAAGCGGCAGGCGTCACCGCGGCGCTGGCCGCGTTGTCCAAACGCATGCCGCACGAGATCGCCTGGAGCGAGAGCGAGGCCAGGCTGAAGGCGATGGGCCAGCGCGGGTAAGTCGCGCCCTGGCCGCAGGTGAGCTGTGAAGATTCTGCGTGAATCTCGCGCTCCCAACGCCGAAGTTTCCGCCATGCCCACCCATGGCATCGATCTCACCGAAGAAATCCCCGAACTGGAACGCAAGCGGAACGCCATCATTGCCCCCCCACTCCTTCCCCGGCCCAAGGGTGGCAAGGATGCGGAAGGGATGAAAAAGCAAATTCCTGGCAGCCCCCCTCCCGGGCGTGGCCGGGGAAAGACATTGATGAAAGCGCTTTTGGAGCGATTTCATAAGAGTAGTGGGAAATGCGCTCGGTCAGCACACTCCTGCGTTTACTCTACGCCTATCTTAGCAGGCCGCACGATGGCACGACTTGTTCATCAGCCCTCCAAATTCGGCACAAGCCACTTCTCGGCATCCGCAAGACTCATCCCCTTTCTCCCCGCATCAGCCCCCAACTGATCCCGCCCAATCTTCCCCATCTCAAAATCCCGCGCCGACTCACTCAAGAAGAACAACCCGCTCACACTCGACCCCGGGAACATCCCGTAACTGCTCGTCAGTTCCATGCCCACCTTCTTCTCCACATCGAGCAAATCCCACAGAATCGGCTTCTCCGTGTGATCCAGACAGCCGGGGTAACCCGCCGCCGGCCGCCGACCGTATCCCGCGATATGTTTCAGCGATCATCTCCTCGACGCTCAGATTCTCGCCGATCCCGAAGCCCTTGAACCGGCGCACCTTGGGTTGGAGCAACTCGGCGATGAGTTGGAAGGGTTTCGGGGAAAGCCGGGGACCCGTGTTGCCTTCCTTGTGCCACGGACGAGGGATTCTAGAATTTAGAAATCTGCCACACTTTCTCCCACTTCCGTTCCTGCTTCGACTTCTCCCCATCAGACCTCAGCAGCAATGCCGGACCCTCTGGCTCACGTTGCTGGCGCTCTTGAGGTTGAGGTGCCCGGCGATCCAGTCCTGCCGCACGTTGGCGCGCTCGGTGATCACGCGGGCGATCGGGAAAGGGGATGGGGGATCCTGGTTTCGACGAATCAGACTTGGGAGCAGACCCTGTTGAGTGGGGAAAGGGGAGAGGGTTGGGCGGTTCGGCAGGACCCATACGTTGCCGACGAAATGCGCTGGGGCTTCATCCGCCCCTTCAATCAGGCGATCAATAACGCTCGGACCGACAAGCTCGACGGGATCTGGTCCGCACCTTGGCAGGAGGCTCGGAGGGGTTTGATTCCGCTGATGACCTACTACGAGTGGACCGGTCGCGCCGAGCACAAACAAACCTTCGCCATCACTCAAGAGGCCCCTTTCTGGGCGGCCGGTCTCTGGGAAATCCGGGACGGAGTCGCCGCCTACACCATGCTCACCACGGACGCGGCACCCAGCCTTTCCCCCATCCACGACCGGATGCCGGTGTTGATCGATCCGGCCGACGGTCTTTCATTTTTTCGGGAGCCGGATCCACGAAGCTTGCTCCAACCCTGGAACGGCCCGCTCCGCGTTTTCCGTTGCGAGAACCCGCTGCGGCAAATGGCGACGCACGAAGGCCCGGTTCCTTGTGACTTTTTTGAATAATGCCGTCGAAAATCGGCTTGCTCATTCTCCACGGAAATCGGTAAGTCGGTCAGTCGCGTTACTGCCTGGATCGGGGTGGCAAAGGTTGAGGAGCAGGCAAATAAAATTGCAAATCCGAGGGCAAAGCGGATGCAAGAGAGCGAATTCGTGGCAAACGTATGAGTGCCATGAGCCGCCTGCACCAGTCTGGATCAATTACGGGAATTGGGAATGCAAT
>JBBQRY010000235.1:0-3968 GCA_038214335.1 Chthoniobacterales bacterium | reverse complement strand
CCACAATTCGAGCGCGTTTACCGGCCCCTTGGGCCAGCCATGCGTTGATGCCAGCCAAAAAATCCACTGCTGATATGCGCGATCATGCTCCGGCAGCCACGCCCAATCGCCTTTGACTCCAGTCATCACCCCCTCCGCGGTCAAATGCTTTCTGACAAGTCCCAAGGGCATCGGAAAACTGCTTGTCCCCGAAGTCACCATCACCGCGATTTCATGGGCTTGGATGGTATCGAGACACTGGGAGAAAGCCTGTTTTTTCTCCCCGGCCTTTCCCTCTTCTACGGAAAAGGGGTTGACTTCAATGCGGGCGCCTTTTACTCCCAGCCGTTGCAGGGCCACAGCCCCTCCCTGCAACTCCTCAAACGAGTGCGGCAGATCTAGGGCGTAAGCGGGAAGGCGCGTGCGCCCGGGGGTTGCCGCCACCGCGCGGACCATCCCCGCAGCAAACCGGCGGCCCAGTTTTCCCATGTCCAAAATGATGGCATAACCCCCGAACGTTTCCGGCAGCGAGATTGGAAGCTGAAGATCCTTCGAGGCACCGGGTGCGAGTTCGAGCGACATGTCTATCGGGGGAAGCTCCTCCAAAATCTCAAACCGGGGGTTCCAGAGATCGTCGGGCCGCCCAACAGTCCGGTAGCGGTAAAGCCGCCAGACACCTTGGGAACGAATCTCTTCCGTGGCGGTGTTTTTGATTCGGAAATCGAGTTGCGCCGTCTCCCGGGGCCAAAGGATGTTAGCCGGAGCACTCCCGCCGACTTGCGTCACCGAAAACCCCTTGGCCGCTTCCTCGCGGGAAACCCCCAACTCGCGAGCCTCCCCAACCGCCTTGCTCCCGGAGACCATTTGCGCTCGAATCGGGAGAGTAGCAAAGAGGACTGCCATCGCTGCTCCAAAAGCTGCAGGGAGGGTATGCTTTAAAGGGTAGAGTCGAGTGTGCATGTAAGCAGATTGAATAAGGATGCATTTTTTGCAAGCAGAAACGGCTCTGAACAGGCAAACAGGCCGTAAGGTGGGGATTTCGATGAGCCTTCAACCTAAATCCGGCAGAAGAATGAACCACGGATTACACAGATAACACGGATAGAGGCAGTTATGACAATCTTATTGCGCTTTGTGATTCACCTTGCGGGTGAATAGGTATTGTGTTCCAACTCTCTCAATATCAGTGCCATCCGTGTGATCCGTGGTTAAAATTGCTTTTTCTAGGTTCAAGTCAACCCCTCCGACTGGTCGTGAGGTTGCTGATTGATTCGAACCGTTTTATCGACTTCTGCGCCGAGGAGCCGGAGGTGGTGGACGTGTTCGAATAAGCGGCCGTGCTCGTCATCCCATTTGTCGTGCGGGCGGGGATCCGGGCGGGAGCGTAGGGAATTCTGCGGCGAAAAAATTCCCGTTTTTCTGGAATTCATGGAACTGGTTGTGCTTTACGAGGGCCGCAAGTTTCGCACATAGTCGCGAGCACTGTGGAGGAACGCATATTATGGCTCAGATACCGGTTTGATTTTTCCGATGGCGGGAGCAAGGAGTTTTTCCTTGAGCTCGAGAAGCCGGGGCTCCACCTGCTGAACAAACCCAGTTGGCCGTATCCGGAATGGACGAAGCTCTCGCACCACAAGTGCCCGAACTGCCCCCTGGCCGAGGATTGCCATCCGCACTGCCCGATTGCGGTGAACCTCGTGGGCGTGATTGAGGCGTTCAATGATGTGATCTCGCATGAGGAGGCGGATGTCCTCGTGATCACCGAGACAAGACGCTATTCTGCCCGCGTGAACCTGACCCATGCCGTGGGTTCGTTGATCGGCGTTTATATGGCCACGAGCGGGTGCCCGATCATGGATCGACTCAAGCCCATGGTTCTCACGCATCTGCCTTTTCCCACGACTGAGGAAAGTGTTTTCAGAACGATTGCGATGTATCTCATGGCGCAGTATTTCCGGGCAAAAAATGGCCTCACACCCGATTGGACGCTCTCCGAGTTTGGTCCGTTTTTTGAGGATATCCACCTCGTGAACCAGTCGTTTGTCAAACGCCTCACGAGCTATGTGGAACGCGATGTCTCGCTCAATGCGGTTGTTTTGCTCAATTGCTTCGCGACAGCGGCAAGGCGGTTTGTTACGAAAGATCGCATCGAAGATGTCGAGGCGATGTTTGCGGCGTATTTGGAAAACCCTGAGAAAATCTGAAATTGGTTACTTCAGGACGATCATTTCGGCGTCGATGCCGGTGATGGTTTGGACCCATCGGCGGGTATAGCCGGGCTGGAAGACGGGGATGTAGGTGGGATAGCTGACGTAGGTCGTGTTGTTATTGCATCTTCGGCCATTGTTGACCGCGACGACGGGACCCGGCACGGCGACCCAGTCCGTGCGGGGCGGCACTTGGGTATAATTGACCTGCTCCTTGGAATCGGCCTTGCGGAGGATCACGGCATCCGCCCCATTGCGGCGCGCGTTATAGACCATGCTTTTGCGAAGGAAACCCCAGCCGAGGTCGGTGCGGAAGGTGAGGCGTCCAATGACGCGATAAGGCTTGTCGGGGGATTTGCTCAGGATCGGGATCTGCACATCTTTCGGCTTGGGTGGATAGATGGTCGTCGTCGAAGGAAAGTAGAATTGCTCGGTCGAGGAAACCGACGCGCATCCGGCCAGTGCGCCGAGAACCAGGAGAAGCAGAAAAAGTCGCATTGAAAACATACGGAGCATGGGTGACAATATCCATGCAATCCTATGAAACTCAAATCCGTTCTTGTGGTGGGGCTCACGCTCGGGTTCCTCGTCGGGGGAGCCTCGGCCGGTCCTTCGCTGAGCATTTCTATTGGCCCGCGGTTGTGTCCTCCTCGGCCGGTATTCTGTCCTCCGCTTCGCCCGATCCAACCGATTTTCTTTCCCGGATTCTGCAATCGCCGACAGATTTGGATCAATCCATGGCCGAGTTATTATTCGTATGGTGCCTTCCAGTCCGCAAACCGCTTCAGCAATGTCTCGGGATTCGTGCCTGATGATCAGGCGATCATTCGTGTGCCTCCACCGATCTTTCCGGTGGAACCCGTCATCGTCCCTCAAGGTCCCGCCTTTCGCTGGCGCTGAATGCACGGCCGAGATTTTCAGAGAGTCCGCAAAAATCGTCTGTGGAGGTCTAACGCTGCGAACACGAGGATGCCTGAACCAAGCAGGAATATGGAACTCGGTTCGGGAATCGTGGCCGTGATCCAACCGTTGAATGCCGATACGCGGGTGAAGTAGGCGGCATCTCCGTATCCGCTGCCGTAAAGGTTTTCGGGAGCCGTGGGATTGACTCCCCAGCTCACCAGTCCCACGAGTTGAAGTCCGCTGCCGAAGTCGGCAAACGCCGGTCCGCCGCTGTCGCCGGGAGCGGTGGTGCCTTGCAAGGTCATCACGGTGGTCGTGCTGGACTGCGAAGTTATGGTTCCCCCGGCAATGCTGCTCACGGAATGTCCGAGCGTGTCATATACGGCCGACCCGGAGAGCGAATTCCTGAATGCGGAGCCGTCGTCGAAATCCGTGACGAGCAACCCGCCCGTCAGTGTCGGTCCCGAAAATGTGATGACGCGGTCGAGAATATTGCGTTCGGCATAGAGGGTCAGGGCCGGATTCGATTGCGGTCCGGTTGCCGCCGTGCCGCGGCAAGGCCGGTTCCGAGAACGACCACACTGGCTCCCAGCTCGCTGTTCCCAGCGTAGAGGGAAACTGGCACCGCACCGGTCACTATCCGGTCAAGGTGGAAGAGAGCGATGTCCGCGCCTTGGTCGAGTCCGACGTTCGGATTGGCGATCCACTGCGGTTGCTGGAACTACTGTCCGGTCTGCGCCGCGTAGGTCTGGCCACCGACCTTGAAGCTGAGCGCCGTGACCGCCCCGGTGTCCCAGTTGTGCGCCGCCGTCAGCACCCAATCGGGCGCGACAAGAATTCCAGTCCCGAGAAAGCCGGAGGCACCCTCCTGGATTTGAA
>JBBQRY010000234.1:0-3978 GCA_038214335.1 Chthoniobacterales bacterium | reverse complement strand
CAAGCTTCTCGGCAACGATTCCATCAGCGATCCGCTCGGCCAGACGCTGGCGCACATTGGCCGATTGAACGATCGAGTTTTCTGAAGAATTCGAGACGAATCCCAGCTCGCACAGGACAGCCGGACGGCGGTTGTTGCGCAGCACGTAGAATCCGCGATTTTTGATCCCCCGGTTGTTCGTGCGATAAGCCCCAAGGGACTCTTTCAGAATGTTTGCCGCAAGGCGCATCGAGCGACGGCTGTTGTAATAAATCTCAATCCCCCGCGCGGCGCGACGCTCGGTCCAATTAAAATGCACGCTCACAAAGATGGCCTGCGAAGTGCGATTGGAAATCGCCACCCGTTGGGGCAGGGAAATAAACGTCTCATTGGGCCGCGTCTCCACGACATGGAATCCCCGCGCCCGCAGCACCGCCGCCAATCGCTTCGCAGTGTCGTAGGTGAGAAGCTTTTCCGGTGCTCCCGCCCGCGAGCGCGCCCCCCGGTCGTGCCCGCCGTGCCCGGCATCGACGACGACGGTTGAAAAGAATCCGGCACCCGGCCCGTAATTCCTGCGCGTGGACGCACAGGAGGAAAATAGAATCAGCACAGACCCCATCAAACCAAGGCAGAATGCTCTCCTGAGCCATTCTGCCCGTCGTAAGGATGCCGTAAAGTTTGAGATCATGGTGAAAGAAAACTGCCAAAAAAAGGTCAGAGTGTGCCTCTCAGCATAGGAAGGAGGACGAAGCCTGCAACTCTTTAACCGAGAAAATGCGATGCGATCTCAAAATCAGGCCGGGGAGCCAAGCGGGTTTAGATTCGCACAAAGTATGGAATTGCCGCGATGCCGATGCCGAGCATGACGAGCAGTAAACTGCTTTCCACCAAATAGGGAAGCACCATGAGCGCAACGCCGACAAGGAACGGAACCACAACGCGCTGCTTCTTGCCGTAAACGAAGTAGCCAAGGCCAACAGCCCCAAACACAATACCCCAGAAAAATGAAGATTCGCTCATGGGGTCAATTCATGGGCATTATTCCACCACAGGGCAAGTCTGAGGACGAGAGATGTCACCTGTTCCCATAGCGAGGTCACATGATTTTCAAAGATTTTTCCAAAGAATGGTTTTCCAATGTTCCCAAGGACCTTTTGGCTGGCTTGGTGGTTGCGCTCGCGCTGATTCCCGAGGCGATTGCGTTTTCTATCATTGCCGGAGTCGATCCCAAAGTCGGGCTCTACGCTTCGTTTTGCATCGCGATCGTCACGGCATTTGTCGGTGGGCGACCCGGCATGATCTCTGCCGCGACCGGCGCGATGGCGTTGCTGATGATCACCCTCGTCAAAGAGCATGGGCTTCAATATCTGCTCGCCGCCACCTTGCTGACGGGAGTTTTTCAGATCATCGCAGGATTGTTTCGCCTCGGGGAGGCTCTCAAATTTGTTTCCCGCTCGGTGATGACAGGATTCGTCAACGCGCTTGCCATCCTGCGCGAAAACATTCATCTCCTCGTCATGGGTGCCTATGGCCATTCACGCATCCGCCAGCTCATGGTCGGCAGCACAACCACGGCGATGGTTCGCACCTCCCACGTTCCCGTGCTCATGTTTCGCTAGACTGGGCCTCCCGGGTAACGCATTCTCCTTGCTCAGAGAGGCTTCTCAAAGAGCGTCCAACTGCGGTCCGGCTCGCCGCCGATGATCTCGCAGTTTTTGATGATTTCGGAATTGGTATCTTCCAGCCAGCCAAGGACAGCGTCCGTGTAGCGCTCCTGCGCGCGGGCGAATTGCTCGTGGATCAGCCAGGCATGGAGTCCGCGATCTCGGAACTGCGGCACGACGCCTAGCACGGTCTGGCGACATATCTTGATCCGGCAGGTTTTCATGAGCCAGAAAATATGGGGCAGCCGCAGCCAGTGGGGCGTATTTTTGATGAGGGCAAGAATTTCGTTGAAGTTCGGAAGTGTGATGGCGACCCCGGCTTCCTGACCGTCCATCTCCGCAATCAGAAGCATCCGCGGGTCCGCAATGGCCCGAATGTCGTCCGCCGCGCCAAGAAGGTCTTCCATGGAGATCGGCACGGACCCCCAATTGCGCTCCAGCGTGGCATTATAGACCTCGCGGACAATTTTGAGCTCTTCTGGCAAACGCGAGATATCCATTCTGCGGATACGGAGCTTGGATCGCGTTTCGACGCGCTTGACGATGCGGGCGAGACGTTGCGGTTGCGGGGTCCGCAGCAAGGGCAGGTTCATGCAATAGAGCGTGCGCACAGATCGAAATCCCTCCGCCGCCACGAGATCAAGATAATAGGCCGGATTCCATGTGAGGCCAATGCATGGGGGAGCATCGAACCTCTCGGCAAGAAGCCCGCACTCGTCGTTGATGCTCGGATTATAGGGACCGCGCACAGAATCCATCCCGGCCGCCACCAGCACCTTGCGGACTTCGGCAAAGAGTGCGCCCGAGGTTGCCGGATTGTTCTCGCATTCAAAAAATCCGAAGAACCCGGTTTTGTCGGCATACCGCGCATTGTGGGAGCGGTTGATGATCGCTGCGATGCGGCCAACCGGCTTGCCGTGGCGTTCGGCAACGAAGGCGGTGATCTCTCCGTGCCGCAGGTGGAATGCGGACTTCGGAGAAAGGTATTTGGCGATGCTACCGGGAAACGGCGGGATGAAGGCTGGAACCGTTCTGTGAAGGTGTTCCGCCGTCCGCTCGAACTTCTTCCAATCCTTCGGTGTCCGGCAGACGGAAATCGAACACGTTTTTTCTGCGGGTGGGGTTGACGTAGGCTGGGTCATCGAAGGTTCCAAGCTCGCGTGCCAGTTTTTCAAAAATCTCGAGCACGCGGTCGAGATCGGACTCCGTATGCGTGGCCATGAAGCTGGTGCGCACGATGGCTTCGCCATAGCGAACAGCAGGGTAGATGGCCGGGGTGGCAAAGATGCCCTCCTCGTAAAGACGTTGGGTGAAAATAAAGGCTTTCGCCTCGCTTCCGATAAGAATCGGAATAATCGGAGTCTGAGTCGTGCCAATTTTGAAGCCAAGGCTCTTGAATCCATCGTGCATCCTGCGCGTGTTCTTCCAGAGCTGCTCAATCCGCTCGGGCTCCGCTTGCATGATTTCCAGTGCTTTGAGCACGCCGCCCGCCACAGCCGGAGCCAGGGATGCCGTGAAAATAAAACACCGGGCCCGGTGTTTGAGGAACTCCACCATCCGCGTGTCCCCAGCGATAAAGCCTCCCATGGAGCCCAAGGATTTCGAGAACGTGCCCATCACGATATCTACCTCGTCGTTGAGCCCGAAGTGATGCACGGTGCCGCGCCCTTGGGGTCCGAGCACGCCCAGCGAATGGGCCTCATCCACATAAAAAACCGCGCCCTGCCCGCGCCCTGCCTCAATGAGCTCCGGCAGGTTCGCAATGTCGCCCGACATGCTGAACACCCCATCCATCACGACCAGGCGTCCGGCATTCTCCGGAAGGCGCTTCAACCGATTGTGCAGCGAGGCCGCCGAGTTGTGCCGATAGGGAAAAAGTTTCGCCGGAGCAAATTGGCAGCCGTCAATGATGCTCGCATGATTTTCGCGGTCACAGAGGATCGCGTCGCCTTCTTCGGTGAGCGTGGCCAGTGCCCCCTGGTTGGCAAAAAAGCCTGTGGAGAAAAGAACAACGGCATCGCGTTGCAAGAAGGCGGCGAGTGCTTCCTCGAGTTTGACATGCAATTTGATCGTGCCATTGAGCAGGCGAGACCCCGTGCATCCCGCTCCGTACTTGCGCGTCGCTTCACAGGCGGCCTCGATCACGCGCGGATCCTGGGCGAGCCCGAGATAGTTGTTCGAGCCGATCATGATCTTCGGCTGTCCCTCGCAGATCACGTAATTACCATGCGGTTCCTCAATGCAGCGAAAATAGGGGTAAAATCCCTGAGCTTTCGCGTCAGCGCTATCCCGGAAATCCCGGCACTTTTTGTATAAATCTCTTGCCACAGCAGGC
>JBBQRY010000233.1:0-3998 GCA_038214335.1 Chthoniobacterales bacterium | reverse complement strand
ATTTGGTGCTCCGTGAAAATACTGAGAATCCACGCGCAGGATGGCCTCGCCGGGTTTGGTCGAAGCGACGGGTTCACACGAAACCGAGAACGGAGGATTCCGGAATTCTTCGATCCGAAACCCGGCAGGCGTGCCGACAATGTTCGAACCCATGAGCGTGCGCACTTGGTATTCGCCGGATTCCGCTTCTGCGGGAGCCTGCCACGTGGCGTCCCATCCGCCCGCCGGACTGACACGGGCTGTGCCGCTGGCAAGGAGATCATCCTGCCAGGCCTTGCGGATTTCCCATGTCACCTGCGCATCTTTGGGCACGAGCAGCTTTCCATCCCGCTGCGTGCGCACGAATCCCTTGATCCGCACTTCCTGGCCCGGACGGTAGAGCGGACGATCCGAAAACGCGCGGCCCAACAAATTGGGTTGAGGTGACGCGTAGGTCGAGCCGGAGGGGAACGACCGGCCCTGAGACACAGGCCAAACGGTCGAGCGGCCCTCGACGGTGACTAAGAAATACGAAGCGGCAGTCGAGAGCATGCGCGGAAACTCGACCTGTCCCCCGGCATCGCTCACCCGTGATCCAAGGTCGAGCAGCTCGTGGGTGAGAAGTTGGACGTTTGCCCCGGCCACCGGCTGGCCAGTGCCCATGTCCGCCACGCGAGCCGTCAGAGCCGTTGGGGCCAGCTTCTGGGTGATGGCAAAATCTCCAAACCAAATGATCGCCCGGTTGGCGACGGTTGATCCGTCAGCCGTTGTCGCCCTGGCCTCAATCAAATGCGGACCCGACAACACGTCGCCTTCCGCAGGTTTCCATTCCAGTTTCCGAAGCTCTTCTTGGTCGCCAGCCACTGCAGGGAATTCCCCCTGCGCGACTGTCTCAATGCCTTCCATCGGACCCGTGTCGGGGTCCGCCATCCGCTTCACGATCTCCGCCAGTTGGTTCGCCGGAATGCGTGCCAGCCGCCACGTGAGCGGACCGGTGTGGGATTGCAACAATGCGAACCGCAGGCCGAGATCGCCACGCTGGCGGAACGACCCCGGCGGAAAAACAATCGTCGCCTGCTTCGGAGGAAACGTCGCGCCCCAGACAGAATCCTTCGCCAACGAAAACCCGCGATCCCCCAAGACGGATTTCGCAACGCGCACGGAGTAGCGGATCGCGGAATCAAAATCCCCATCGACAAAAATCTCGCGGCCATCTTTTCGGAGCGCGAAATTTTTCACGGCTGGCTCGACGGTGACGGCGGCAGGCGGCAGCGGATCGTCGGAAAGTCCGGTCGTAAATTTGATTTCGAGATGCGGTTTGTCGGCGGCCCAATTTCTGGCGACCACGTATTCGACGGCAAGCGGACGGGTCCTGCCGAGCGGGAACACGCGCGGATACGGGAGCGTCCGTCCGGCATAGGCATCGCGCGGCGTCTCGACCACGAGGTCATACGTGGCACCCACCGGAAGCGGCTCACGGGGAGTGACCCGGACGTCGGTCGGCGTAGGCGGATTCGTTTCGCCTTCCTCCGGACGCACGACCACCTCGACAGGAAACCGCTTCCGCGTCGCGCGGTCCTGAAACCACATCGCTTCCGCCACGTCGTGAAGCCGGATCGGAAAATTGAACTCGAGGGACACCTCGGGCCGCGAGGAAAGCTGGTCGCGCTCCCCATACCATCCGCTGACTTTGAGAGGATCACTCACCAGCGCGATGCCCCAGGAATCCACTGGAAGCGGGCTGCCATCCAACGCGGTCAATCCCTCGCGCAGCCGCACCCGATACGTCTGATCCGGAATGCGGGGGCCGGTCACCACCCAATTTCCTGCCGACGGTGTGCGCCAGTAGAACGTCGTGTCCAGTGGCGGCCATGCCACGACCGGCGTCTCCGCCGTCTCGGAATCGATTTTGTCCGTGGTGACAATGTCGCTCGGGAACGTGATGCTGAAATTGGCAAACGGCACCACTTTTCCATTCTCCGGAGAAAACTCCATGCCGCCTGCCTTCGGATCATTCTGGAACAAGCGGAGGTCTTCGGGGATTTCCAGAACGGGCGGCAATGGCAAGGGGGTCGGCGTCGCCACCGGACTCGATGGCACGACCTCTTTGGATGACTCGTCGGATGCGGGATGGGAACTCATCGCCTGCGCCAGTGGAGTTAGGGCACAGGTTCCAAGGATCGCGAGGGCAACGAATCTTCTCATGTTCATGGCTTTTCTCCAACCTGTGCAAGGGCTTCGGTCGCTTCACTGCTGCGGCCCAACCGCTCGAGACTGGCCGCCTTGGTTCTCCATGCGCGTGGGTTCGATTGAGCCGCAAGCGACTGCTCCGCAAAATCCAATGCCAAGGCGGAGTTGAACTTTGCCAGCGAAGCCTCGGCCAGCCCGGCAAAGACATCCGCCAGCACCGGCTTGGGAGCCGAAAGCGCTTGAAGCCTCAATGCGTGCGCCGTGGCACCCGCAAGGTTGTCGCGCCGCAGATCAATCACGACCGCAAGGTGCAACGCATTCACGTTTTCTGGCTTAGCTTGCAGAACCACCCGGATGTCATCCGCCGCGAGCGCGAACTGTCCGGCTTCCGTTAAAAACCCTGCCCTCCGCAGACGGGCCGCCACATCCCCCGGATTCTTCGTAAGCGCCCCGTCGGCGGAAAGGAGTCCATTCCTTGCCTGCTCGGAAGCCATGTCAGCTTTTACGTCAACACGACGATCCTTGAGAGCCCGTTCCTCCGTGAGCTGACCGAGTGACACCAGTGCCCGCATCTCAAGGATGCGTCCCGAGATGGAATCCGGCCATGCCGCAAGCCCTTCATGCGCCAAAGCAAGAGCTCGATTGTTCAGACCTCCAGAGATCCACAGAGCGCCAAGTTGCAAATGCCTGCGGGGTCCGCGCTCGGTGGACTGGATCTGCTTCGTTGCCTCCATCGCCGCCTCAAGACGCTCGTAGGCGGGACGTTGATTGCGCACCCCCACGGCATCCGGAGCCAGCGAAGCCGCCCGGCGAAAATCTGCCAAGGCCCCTTCGGGATCGTCCAACGAACGTTTCGCGTCCGCCCGATCCAGCAACAGGTCGGAATCCGGTTGTTTCGCAATGAGCGCATCCAGCACGGAAACCTGCTCCTCCCACTCCCCCGCCTGCCCAAGGAACTTTGCGAGCAGGAGCTGCGACGGACGATCCGTCGGAGCCTCGATGACGCGCTCCCGCAGGATCCGCAGGGCCTCCGGCTTGTTGTCATCGCGGCCCCAGACCACCTCGGCAGTCGTGCGCACCACAAGGCCCGGATCGTCCGACACCAGCTTCAGCGACTTCAGCGCCTGATCATAATCCCTCACCCCCATCCAAAGCCCCGTCAACTCCACCGCCGCCGATGCATCGTCCGGATGAACATCCAACCACCGTCGCAACAGCTCAATCCGCGCGTGCGTGTCGGAATTCTCACGCGCCATCGCCAACTGATCCCGCAAATCCGACTCCGCCAAGGTGACTGAAATCGTCGCCAGCATCCCACAAAGAATGGACAGCCAAAAGCGCATCCCGCGATTCATGCACGCAATCGAAAGAAGAACAAGCACACTTATGAAAATCCCATTCCGCCAGCCTTACGGAAAAATTTTGGAAGAACATCGAGCTGGAATCAGAACGGAAGACAGAGATAGATTACCCGACAGCCCCTTGAAAATCGAAACACCCACGACGTCTGCCTCTACCAACGCCTAGATTCATGCCTCCACCCGAGCAATCATTCTACTCTCCTGCCGTTTGACCCTAATGGACCGCTTCACCCACAACCAAGGAAAGTCAGGGACGAGGCCGCGCGCGGTCGGGGTGATCGCCGAATGGAACGCTGAGCGAGGGTTCGGATGGGTGGAGGTGAAGGGGAAGCGCGTCTTCGCACACTTCCGGGACTTCGACCGGGCGGGGAGACGTCCGCTGGAAGGGGATGAGGTGACATTTTTGCGAGGCAAGGATGCGAAAGGCCGGGACTGTGCGGTGGAGGTGAGGTTCACGGATCTGGCGCA
>JBBQRY010000232.1:0-4019 GCA_038214335.1 Chthoniobacterales bacterium | reverse complement strand
GCTTGCATATCTGGCGATTCGGATGGCTCGTTCTTCCACGCCCACGCCCGAGAAGCTGCGTGTGTTTCTTGTTGAGCATCCGGGCGAAGGCCTGGACGCTGCGGCCCGCGAGAAATGGATTGCGCAGGTGGCGGACCGACTCAACCGGCTGGATGCCGAGCAGCGGCGCGAGCTGCATGAGAGCGGAACCGTGAGGGGATTTTTTGAAGGACTTTCGCCCGCCGAACGGAGCCGATTCCTTGCGCTCACGATTCCAGAAGGATTCCGACGGTGGATTTTGGAATTTCCCGTGCACATTCCGCCAAATGCCTTGGCAATTTGCGGCAGATCGGGATTGGCCTCAATGCATGGCTTGCGGATCACAACATGATGATGCCCGAGCTGGCGGCGGGGCGGAAGAGCCGCGACGAGGATGTGCCGGTGATCGACACCGTGCTGGCACCTTACCTGCCGGATGCGAGGGTTTTTGTTTGTCCTGCGGATCGTGCCGGACTCGCCGCTTCGACCGGCACAAGCTACTACTGGAACAGCGTGCTCAGCGGACAGTCGGCAATGAACCTGAACTTCCTGTCGCTCTCCACCGACGTGTCAAAAATCCCTGTCGTGCTCGACAAAGAAGGCTGGCATCGGCATGTCGAGAATCGGGTGAACCATCTTTTCGCAGACGGACACGTCGCCAATCAACTCCGGCTCTTCGCTGCCCCATGATCCAGTTCCAGGCGGTCAGCAAAAAATTTCGGTCTCGGCAGGCGGTGCGCGAGGTCTCGTTCGGAGTCGCACGCGGTGAGATTTTCGGATTGCTTGGTCACAACGGCGCTGGAAAAAGCACGACCTTCGGAATGGCTCTCGGGCATGTTCATGCGGATTCCGGCCGCATCACCGTGAACGGGCACACAGCATCTAGCCTGCTCCAACTGCCCGCCAAGGAGCGCGCTCAACTGGCGGAAACGCTCCTCGCGGAAAATGCTGACCTAGTTGTGGAAGTATGGAAATCCGAGGCCCTGGCCCGTTATGGCCGGGTCTGCATCGGCACATCCAGTGTGCGCGAAGCTGACGTGGTGATGGACGACTCCCGCAGGTTGTCAGAATGAAAATATGCCGTTTTTGAATATGAAGCTGAATGCGAATTCCTTGATGCAGTCGGCTACTACGCTAGCCGAGTGCCGGGGCTTGGAAGGCGTTTCCGCTCTGCTGTCAGCCAGACACTGGACGCCATTCGCAAGCACCTTGGGCGCTGGGCTTACTTCGAGCCACCAATCCGTAGCTTGCGGGTTCCGACATTCCCATATCGTGTCCTTTATGTCGATGAGCTGAACCGGATCGTCGTCGTCGCTGTTATGAACCTTCACCGCCGTCCCGGCTACTGGAAGGAGCGCCATGGCGAGTAGGAAAATAGTTGTCCGGTCAGGCGAGGATGCTGACCATCCAAGCTTGCAGATTACCCCAGTGATTTCCGGATCAGGGATTCCAGGGCTTCGAGCCAGCGGGGGTGTTCGTTGAGGCAGGGGATGAGGCGGAAGGAATTCCCTTCGGCTTCGAGGAAGGAGTCGCGGGCGCGGAGGGCGATTTCTTCGAGGGTTTCGAGGCAATCCGATACGAAGGCGGGGCAGATGACGAGGAGGTTGCGCACACCGGATTCAGCGAGGCGTGTGATTTCGTAATCCGTATAGGGTTTCAGCCACGGATCGCGGCCAAGGCGGGATTGGAAGGCGACGGAAAACTTTTCTTGCGGGATTTTTGCGGTCTCGACAAAGGCACGGACTGTCGCGAGGCATTGGGCGCGGTAGCAGGTGGCATGGGCCGGAGAGGGAGTCTCGCAGCAATTTGGAGTGGCCATGCAATGGCATCCGGTGGGGTCGGATTTCCGGAGGTGACGCTCGGGGAGTCCGTGAAAGCTAAAGAGCAGGTGATCGAAGTCCGAGGTCAGGTCGGGCACCGCACTGGCAACGAGGGCGCTGATGTATTCGGGATCCTGATAGTAGGGTTCGATGGCGCGGAGGCGGAGGCTGGGAGCAAGGCGGGAAGCGGTTTCGCGGGCATGGACCACGGCGGTCTCGAAGCTCGACATGGCGTAGTGAGGGAAGAGCGGGAGCACCAGCACGTCGTTTACTCCGGCATCCCGAAGGCGAAGGATGGCGGACTCCACGCTCGGATGGCGATAACGCATGGCCAGTTCAACGGGAATTTCCGGACCAAGGCGCTCTTGCATGGCGCGCTGGACCTTTCGGCTGGTGACGACAAGCGGTGAGCCTTCGGGGGTCCAGATTTTGGCATAGGCTTCGGCGGATTGTGCGGGGCGTGTCGGAAGGATGGCAAGGTTCACCACGCACCAGCGGATCGGCCATGGGGAATCGATCACACGCGGGTCCATCAGGAACTCACCCAGATACGTGCGCACATCCGCCACGGAGGTCGAGTCTGGAGAGCCGAGATTGATGAGAAGGACACCTTTCATAAGCCAGAAGAAGGAAGGGAAGCGTGGATGCCCGCCACGCGGGCGGCCATTTTCATGCCGGAGACAATCGAATCCCCGAGGGAAATCCCGTCGCGGTAATGTCCGGCGAAGAAGAGTCCGGGCAGGACGGTTTCGGCGTCCGTGAGGATCTGTCGAAACCGGGCGTAGCCGAGGTTGTATTGGGGGATGGCTTGGGGATACCGGGCGATGTGGTGAAAAGTTGGCGGCCCGGTCACTCCGAACAGGGTGCGCAGGTCTGCGAGTGTGACCGCTAGGATTTCGGAATCCGGCAAACCCGCCATGGCGGGTTGACGTTCTCCGCCAAGGTAACTGGTGAGGGTGAGATGTCCGGCTGGAGCGCGATTGGGAAAAAGTGACGACGAGAAGATCGTGCCGAGGATCGAGAAATTTTCGATCCTTGGAATGAGTGCGCCGAATCCTTGGCAGGGGTGGGCGACATCTTCGCGACGGAATCCGAGCACGACGCTGGCGACCGGAGGATGTCGCACCTCCGAAAACGCGGCGAGATCTGAGAGTTGGGGCTCGACTCCGACCCCCGGGCCAATGCGGATTTTTGCGAGGCCGTGTGCGGTCCCGGCATGAATGACAGCGGAGTGCTCGGCGCGGAAGGCACCATCCGAGTTGGAGGATTCCACGATCCAGCGGCCTTCTTCCATGCGCGTCAGGGATTCCACTTTTGTCTGAAGCCGCACATCTGGAAGTTGGCTGTGCAAGGAATCCGGCAAGACTTGCAGGCCTTCGTCGAAGGAAAATTTGGGGGCGCGGTCTTTGGCAATTTCTCCGCGTTTCCGGCGTTCGCGGGCACCGAGGATTTGGCCTTTCACGAGCGATCCATATTTGGCTTCGAGGGCGGCAAGTTTCGGGAACGCCTGCTGGAGCGAGAGGCGCGTGGGATCTCCGGCATAGACGCCAGCGACCATGGCATCAATCGCGCGGTCAAGGAACTCGCGTCCGAGTCGGCGCACGACAAAATCCGCCACGCTTTCTTCGACGCCGTCCCGACGCGCCGGAACAAACGGCTCCGCGAGCACGGAGAGCTTCGCGCGGGGAGAAAAAATAGGCGTCGTAAAAAATCCTATCGGCGAACCCGGCATTTCGACTGGTCGCTTTCCGTTGACGACAAAGCGGGCACCGGCTTCGGGAGCGGGATCGAGCCGCCGCGACTCGAGTCCGGCATCGCGGATGAGGTCGCGGATGAGCGGCGAAGTCTCGAGGATCGTATTGGGTCCAAACTCCGCGAGGTAGCCAGCCTTCCGGATCGATTGGATCGTGCCGCCGACTCGTCCTGCGGCTTCATAAACGGTCACGGGAATTCCGGTGCGATGCAGAGCGAATGCGGCGGTCAGGCCCGAGATGCCTCCTCCGATGATGGCAATAGATTTTGATGGCATTAGATCGTGCGGGAGTGGTGGCGCTCGGAGACCGGAGCGAGGGTGTTGTCGTAGCACATGGCGATATTACGGATGACAAGCCGTCCGCTTTCACTGTCGGTGAGTCCGCCCGCAGTGCTGGTGACCAGTCCGTCGGACTCATAAGGCGCGAG
>JBBQRY010000231.1:0-4026 GCA_038214335.1 Chthoniobacterales bacterium | reverse complement strand
CCTCATGGATGCCGAGCGCGCTGAGTGGGAGAATGAACGCCTCGTTGTTGCTGACATTGGATCAGAGGACGTGGATCGAGAATACCGCTTTGAGCTGGAAACCGATCAGGTAGCCCTAAAAACAGATTTGGAACTTCTGGCTGCGGCAATAAGAAAAGGCAATCTGGCTGAAATTGATCTGGTAGGAAAAAAAATCAGCGGTGCGACCGTGGTAGCTTGGGAGAACCTGCTTTATGTCCCACTCCTCCAGCTCAAAGAGAGTGTCCTTCGTCTGAGCAAGTTGGCACTCCATGAAAGCGAACTCCACTTCGTTCAAGATTTGCTGAAATTTATCAAAAGCAAACCCGAAATAATCAAGGATGCTCATCTGTATCTCCTGAGGAACGAAACCAAAACGAAAGGTATCGGCTTCTTCGACCGTGGCGGATTCTATCCAGACTTCCTTCTCTGGATCGTTCGAGGAGACAAACAAACCGTCTGCTTCATCGATCCACACGGAATGAGGAACGAATCTCCAACGTCCCCAAAGATACAGCTCTCCAAGGAAATCAAAACCCACGAAATCAGACTGAAAGACGGCAATCTCCGATTGGAATCGTTCATCGTGACAGAAACACCCTATCTTCAGACTAGGCTGGCAGATGCAGGCTGGACAAAGAAAGAATGCGATCAGTCGCATGTCCTTTTCATGGAGGAAGGCAACTATGCAGCGAAACTCTTCTCTCTTGCCCTTTAGCTCTCGATGCGCGGCGCTTACTTTTCCGAGATGCTGGCAGTTTTATTCAGGTTGGTGAGGCGGATGAGGTCTTCCATGATGCGGAGCGACTCATTGCGGATGGGATCGGGTTCGGGAAGTTTGGGTCCGTCTTTTTTCTCGATGGCTTCTTCCTCTTCGGGATCCGAGACGTAGTGTTTTTCGCGTTCGCGCTCATAGGCGACGGCTTCGAGTTTTTGACGACCGGTGCGCACGTCGTCGAGGGTGAGCTGCCACACGTCGGCATGGATGAGTGAGCCGCGGGCGAGGCGATCTGCCTTGCGGGATTCTTTCCGGACTTTGTCTTCGTCGAGTTCCTTCCGGCGTTGTTTTTCGTTGAGGGAGAGCTGATTCGACTCAATCCGCTCTTTCAGGCGGGCCATGTCTTCGCTCACGTATCCGAACTCCGGATCTTTCGCGATGCGGATGCTGGAAAGCCCGCGGAGTTCGTCAATGAAGAGCACTTGGGGCCAGAGCGAGAGCCGCTCGGGAGCGACTTCATCGTAGTCCAAGCGATTTTTCAAAGAACCTTCGCCAATTTCGACATTGTCGGTTCGGGAGGGCAGCACGAGATCGGATTCCACGCCTTTGAGTTGGGTGGAGCCCCCGCTCACGCGGTAGAACTTTTGGATCGTCAACTTGAGCGCGCCAGCATCCGCTGCCCCAAGGCTGAAAAATGGCATCACCTTGCCGATGTCGAGCACGGTCTGGACCGTGCCTTTGCCGAAGCTGCGCTCATCGCCGACGATGACCGCGCGTCCGTAGTCCTGCAGGGCCGCGCCAAAAATCTCACTGGCGGAAGCACTGAGACGGTTCATCACGACGACCATGGGGCCAGTGAATGCGATGCCGGGATTCACATCGCTCGAGACGGTGATTTTGCCATTGGGATCTTTGGCTTGAACGACCGGACCCTTAGGAATGAAGAGGCCGGTGAGGTTGATGGCTTCCTCAAGGGATCCGCCGCCGTCTTTGCGCAAATCCATCACTAAGCCCTCAATGCCTTCCTGTTTGAGCCGTCCAATGAGTGCGGCAACATCCTTTGTCGTGCTCTTGTCCGGGCCTTTTCCGTCCATATTGGCGTAGAACGAGGGAAGGGTGATCCAGCCGATGCGGGTAACTTTGCCGCCCTCTCCCTGGACATCCAGCACCTCGGCTTTGGCTTCGGAATCCTTGAGTTTCACCTCATCGCGGGTGATTTCGACAATGTGTTGTTTCGAGGGATCTGCTGCATCGCCGGGAATCACTTGCAGGCGGACAACCGTTCCTTTTTTGCCGCGAATTTTTTCCACGACCTTGTCGAGTTTCATATCGACGACATCCTCGAATTCCTTGTTGCCTTGGGCCACAGCCGCAATGCGGTCGTTTTCCTTGAGACGGCCATCGAGGTCCGCCGGTCCGCCGGGCACGACCTCCATCACGCGCACGAATCCGTCATCGCTGCGGAGCACGGCACCCACGCCCACCAGCGACAGTTTCATGGAAATATTGAAGTTCTCCATTTCGCTGGGGCTGAGGTATTCGGAATGCGGATCGTACGTCTGTGCGAGTGCGCTCAGGAAGCGGTTGACGACATCAGCAGAATCCGTATCGCGCACATTCCGGAGCACCTGATCGTAGCGTTTGGTCACGGTCTGAACCGGCTCACGCAGCTTGATTTCGCTGAGGTTTTCTTGCAGGAGTTCCGCTTCCACCCGCGCGGTCCACAGCTTGTCGGCTTCCGCCAGGTCCTTGGGCCATGGTGCCTTCTGGCGATTCAACTCAACGGATTCGGTTCCCAAAAAATCCCATTTTTTCTCGGCGAGTTTTTTGTTCGATTCCACGCGGGCTTCGACGCGTTCTTTGAAACGGGCCCAGATTTCCTGTGCGGGCGTGAGGTCGCCACGAAAAATCGCATCATCGAGGGTGGTCGCATACTTGTCTGTGAACTCATCGACATCTTTCTGGGTGAAATAGAGCCGGTTGTAATCGAGAGATTCGAGATAGGTGGTGAGCAATTTCGCCGACATCTCATCGTCGAGTTTCTTTTTGGAATAATGCCCCTGCTCCAGCCATCGGGCGACCGCAAGGGCCACTTGGCCGGAGTCCGGCGAAGTGGCGGCCGATGTGAACTCCGCCCCGGAAAAACCGAGCGTGACCAGCACCAGCGCCAGCGACTTGAAAAAGAATTTGCTCATGGAATCCCTGAAAACCTTGCAGAGTGCGGCTGGAAAATCAAACTTCGTCATTAACAATAAGACCATCATCCCATGATTCAGTTCAAAACTTTTACCGGCGGCCCTCTCGATACCAACGCATTTTTCTTGGAATCCCCCGGCGGAAACATCCTCTTTGACGCCCCCCAAGGTGCCGATGCCGCCTTTGCAAAATCAAAAATCGACTGGCTGATCCTGACCCACGGGCACTTCGACCACACGGCGGATGCTGCCGCGATCCAGCTCCGCCACGGGTGCCGCATTGCCTTCCACCCCGAAACAGCTCCGATGACCTCGGATCGGAATTTTTTCCGCCGCATGGGATTTGAGCTGGAAGTCGAACCCTTTGCGGCTGACCGCCTGCTCGACGAATGTGAGGCCTGCGAGATCGCGGGCGTGACGATGCGCCTCTTTCACGTCCCCGGCCACTGCCCCGGCAGCCTGTGTTTCTACTTCCCGGAGAGCCGTCAACTGATCGGGGGCGACGTCCTCTTCCTCGAAGGAGTCGGCCGATGGGATTTGCCCGGAGGAGATGGCCCACTCCTGTTCGAGGGCATCCGCACAAAACTTTTCACACTCGACCCGGCAACCACGGTCTTTCCCGGCCACGGCCCCGAAACGACCATCGGATACGAACGCGCGAATAATCCTTATGTCTCGATCACCCACCGGGGATAGAGGGAAACCCCGTGACTGGAAGATCGAGAAAGTCGCTGACGAAGGCATTGGCTGGATTGGCCCGGATGTCATCCGGCGTGCCAGCCTGCTGGATGGTGCCCTTGTCGATGAGCACCACGCGGTCAGCGACCTCGAATCCGGCGTCCCGGAAACCGGTAGCGCACGAGCACCCACGCGGCGACGAATCCAAAAACCCCATTGACCAGCGCCGCTAGGAACGAGAGGCCGAAGCTGACCCCGTAGGAGGCGACCACGCGGGGGGCCGTGACGGTTTCCCAAAAATGCTCCCAGCCACCGGAGGCGGTCTTGCCCGCGAGGGCGCTGAAAGGGATGAGCACGATCAGCACGAGATAAACCAGAGTATAGCCGAGGGTGATGCCGAAGCCGGGCAGGATATGA
>JBBQRY010000230.1:0-4053 GCA_038214335.1 Chthoniobacterales bacterium | reverse complement strand
ATGGTGGAGCCAACCGTGTATTCGGTCGGCGAGCTGACCCGGAAGATCCGCCAATCTCTGGAGCAAGGATTTGGCGAGGTGTGGGTTGAGGGCGAGATCTCTAACCTTCGCCGCCAAGCATCCGGGCACGTTTATTTTTCGTTGAAGGATGTCGGCGCGACGCTTTCGTGTGTGCTTTTTGCCGGACAGGCGGCGCAGGTTCGCGGGGTCAATCTGGCCGATGGCGTGCAGGTTCAAATCTTCGGCCAAGTGACCGTTTATGAGCAACGTGGAAACTACCAGATCATTGTCCGAAAAATTCGCGGGCGTGGAATGGGAGACTTGCAGGCAAAGTTTGAGGCGCTGAAGTTGCGGCTCAAGGAGCAGGGGCTATTTGATGCTGCACGCAAGCGTCCGCTTCCGAAATTTCCGAGGAGGATCGGTGTGATCACCTCCCCCACGGGTGCGGCCATCCGCGATTTCCTTAATGTTTTGCACCGCCGGATGCCGGGCACTTCGGTTCTGATCTCCCCCACGCGGGTGCAAGGAAAAGGTGCCGCGGCCGAGATGGCCGAAGCTCTCCAAGAAATCACCGCTCCGTCTCCCCACTTTGAACCCGTGGATGTCGTCGTGCTCACTCGCGGAGGGGGAAGCATTGAGGATCTCTGGGAGTTCAATGAAGAGGTCCTGGCCCGCGCGATTGCGGCTTGTCCGGTGCCGGTCGTGAGTGCGGTCGGTCACGAAATCGATTTCACGATTTCTGACTTTGTCGCTGATCTGCGTGCCGCCACACCGAGCGCTGCGGCCGAAATCCTCTCGGCCAATTCCCTGGAAATCAACGAGTCCCTCATCCAGTTTTCCTCCCGTTTGCGCCGTGGACTGGCAGGCCGCATAGAATCGCTCCGGACGTCGTTGACAGGAGTTCTGCGGACCGCATTGTTCTCCGAACCAGCCCGCCGTCTTCGGGACGACCAACAAACGCTCGACCAATATGGCGTGGAGATCACACGGACCAGCCGCGATGTGGTACAGAGTCGGCGATTTGCTCTGGAGCGAGTTTCCCGAGTGCTCACCACGCACAGTCCGGAGCGCCGCATCGCAGAAGCCCAGCATCTGCTCGCTACCTCACTGAATATTCTGCATCAGACCAACAGAGCGCGGCTGGAATCCCTGCGCTCCCAGCTTGACAAACAAGCGGCCGTGCTCGCAGCCCTCAACCCCTCCGCAGCGCTTCAGCGCGGGTATTCGATCACGCTCACGGAAAAAGGGTCCGTCCTCCGCGACGCCAAAGATGCTCCCGCCGGCACCACTCTCACCACCCGCCTTGCGAAGGGAACCCTCCGGTCCGTGGTGGCCAAGCGGGCGGACTGATCCGCAAGGGTCACCGGCGGCGTTTGGCTCCGAATTTGTAGCCCTTGTGGGTACGAACCCCTTTGGCGGCTTTGAGTGAAGCGGCGGCTTCGATCTCGTTGAAGACGGCCGTGTAAAGGTAAGGGAAGTCTTCGAGCTTGAGGCGCGGAACGGATTGCCCGATGAACCGCTCGATATCCTTCACATGCGGGAGTTCTTCTGCGGTCATGATCGTGAAGGCATCTCCGATACTCTGGGCCCGTCCGGTCCGCCCGATGCGGTGGACGTAATCCTCCGGATGCTGCGGCACATCGTAGTTCACAACATGGCTCACTCCGGCAATATCAATCCCGCGCGCGGCGATGTCGGTGGCGACCATTACTTCGTAGCGTCCGCCCTTGAAGCCTTCGAGCGCTTCCACGCGCTCGGTCTGGGTCCGGTTCGAATGAAGTGCCACCACGGAATGATTGTTTTTTTTCAGCTCGCGACAAATCCGATCCGCACCGTCCTTCGTGCGGGAAAAAATGAGCACGCTATCGAAATTCGTGCGGGCGAGCAGGGCCAGGAGGAGGTCAAATTTCTGCGCGACGGCGACCGGGTAAAACGCATGGTTGACGGTTTCTGCCGGAGTGAAACTCGCACCGATTTCGATGCGCTCGGGATCGCGGAGGCACCATGAGGAAAGGCGTTGGATTTCTTCCGGAATCGTGGCGGAGAAGAGGAGCGTCTGACGTTCCTTGGGGCATTTTTCAACAATCCGCCGCACGTCGGGCAGGAACCCCATGTCCAACATGCGATCGACTTCGTCGAGGATCAGCACCGTGAGACCGGTCAGATCCACCGCCCCCTGCTGCATGTGATCGAGAAGGCGTCCGGGCGTCGCGACAATCACATCGCATTTTCTGGCGAGGTCTTCTTTCTGCTTGCCGTAGCCAACGCCGCCATGGATGAGCGAAACCTCTGTGTGCATGAACCGCATGTAATCGCGAAAAGCCGTTTCCACCTGCATGGCCAGCTCGCGGGTGGGTTCGAGCACCAGACAGCGAATCTGCGGCTCCGGATGGTCAAGCTTGGAAAGCACCGGCAATGCAAAGGCGGCTGTTTTTCCGGTTCCGGTCTGCGCCGAGGCCACCAGATCGCGTCCCTCAAGGATTACTGGAATGGCGCGGAGCTGAATCGGCGTGGGATCGGAATATCCCATTCGCTGGGCACCATGAAGGACTGTTTCTGACAGTCCGAGATTTTGAAATGACATAAGAACCGGGAACTCTAGCAGCTTTCAGAGGAGAAACCAACCTTTTACCTCAAAGGGCGCAAATCCCGCGACGGCAACAACTTGCTCGTCCTGAGAAAACCACCGCACAGAAATCGGACGTCCGCGTAGGCACGGAGCCGGCCACACGCGCGCCTCCTCCAGCCCATTCGCGATCCCCTCCCCGCTCAGCTTGAGCATCGCCTCCTTAGCCGTCCAATAGCGCAAAAATAGCTCCTCATCTCCCGAATCCGCAATCCTCCGCGCTTCATCCTCTGGAAAAAACCGTTCCGCAATCCGCACAAATTCCCGACACCTGCCCCGCGACTCCACATCCACCCCCACGTCCTCCGTCGAAAATGCGGCGATGACAGCGGACCGCGAATGGCTGACGTTGAACCGAAGGCGCGAGTTCCGGAAGAATGGCTTGCCATGTTCTCCGATCTCCAACTTCAACTCCAAAGGGGGGAGCCCGGAATAATGCGCGCCTGCCATCCGAATGCCCGAACGTCCCGCGACAAATGCGGCCCGGACTTCCGCTGATTTGAAGGTTCGTGCCCGATCCGCTTCGTCACCCGTGAGCACGGTCTCATCCGCTGAGAGGCATCTCCAAAGATGCACCGCCCCCGACGGACAACAGCCAGCCTTCGGCCATGGCACGGATGGCGAAAGAACCGCATCGTCAGGATCATCGCACATGGCGAGATTCAGTAGCTGGCCTTTAGCGTGACCGGCGGAAAGTCGCCCGTGCGGAATGGGGAGGCCGGAAGCCCGGCGGCATTGTAGACATTCGCACTCCGATCCAGTGTAAACTGCATATTCGACTGACCCGATGCCAGCCAAACCTCTCCGACCAGCACATCCTTGATCACGATGCGGTTCGTGCCCTCCACCTCCACCTCAAATGGCCCGACCCCGGATCTTGCAAGATCCATCTCGACGGACCACCGGCCATCCGCCCCCGCCGTCGCCTCATAGGAATTCTGATTCAGACTCACTTTTACCCTCTCGCCCGGGTCCGCCTTCCCCCATACCGGCACCCGTCCCCCTCGCTTCAACACCGCATGATCCGAAAAAATCGCCGGCACCGAAACCTCCGCCGCTACCACCCCTGTGCCAAGCACCCCCATGAGGACCAAACGAAGAATCATATTTCTCATGCCAGCGAGACTAGACGAAAAAGTCGGAAGTATGAAGTATGAAAATGGCGCGTTCGCCTCTCTTTGCTATGCGACAGGAACGATCTTGAGAGGATACTCGCCAGCGATGAGATCAAAGTCCCTGTCATTGTGGAGCAGATACACATTGTGCTCAAGCGCAACGGCGGCAATGAATGTATCGACCGTGTTCTTCAGGGTGATTCCGCTTCCTCTCAGACGTCGGCACATGTCCGCCGCATCTCTAAAGGTCTTCTCACCCATAGGCAGGAAGTAGAGAGCATTGAAGTGCCTCACGACCCTTGCGTATTGCTC
>JBBQRY010000229.1:0-4090 GCA_038214335.1 Chthoniobacterales bacterium | reverse complement strand
AAGGCGACTGGGAGACTTGGAGAGCGGATCGAAACCGGAACACGTGGGCATGGGGACGGCCCGGGTAGCCTGCCGCAGGCAGCCCGAAGGGCGACAAGAGCGGGAGCGAAGGAGGCAAATGAGAGAGCGGAAACCGGAAAGGCAGATTCCCAAATCCTCCTCGCCCGCCTTGTCGCACTCAACCATGCACTTCGGCAAACGCACCCCCGCCCGAATCGCCACGATCGCCGAAATCCTCGCCATCCCGGCCTCCAGACGCACGAGTTCACGTCTCTGGCAGGAATCGGTGGAGAGCAGGTGTTCGAGTCTTCCGCCCAGAACAGCACGCCGGGAGCCTATCGGTTTTTTTGGCATTACGGACCCGACGAGACAGTGAACAGAAAGCGCATATCGACCATTATCGCCATCACGCCACATCCGTAGCAGGAACAACAAAGACGCGTCGCTGAAACCAGAAGGCCACGTGAACGAGGCCGATCAAGGCGGGGACTTCGATGAGCGGCCCGACGACGGCGGCGAAAGCGACGCCCGAATGGATTCCGAAGACGGCAATCGCCACGGCAATCGCGAGTTCAAAGTTATTGCCTGCCGAAGTAAACGCAAGTGAGGTGGATCGCGGATAATCTGCCCCCAGCTTCTTTGCCATCACAAAACTCACAAAGAACATGATGACAAAATACAGCATGAGCGGGATCGCAATGCGGAAGACGTCGAGCGGGAGCTTCACGATGGCGTCGCCCTTAAATGTGAACATCACCACGATGGTGAAGAGCAGCGCGGTGAGCGTGATCGGTGAGATGCGCGGAATGAAGACGCGCTCGTACCAATCTTCGCCTTTGAGCGGCACAAGAATCACCCTGCTCAATACGCCTGCAGCGAAAGGAATGCCTAGGTAAATCATCACGCTCCAAAAGATTTCGCCCATCTTCACCGGCACCACCGCTCCGGCCAAGCCGAAGTATGGCGGCAGCACGGTGATAAAAACCCAAGCATAGAAGCTGTAGAGAAGAATCTGAGCAATGCTGTTGAGCGCAACCAGTCCGGCAGCGTATTCCCGGCTGCCGCGAGCGAGTTCGTTCCACACCAAGACCATCGCGATACACCGTGCGATGCCCACCAGGATCAGGCCCACCATATAATCCGGATGATCGCGCAGCAGCAGCACCGCAAGCAGGAACATGAGGATGGGCCCGACAACCCAGTTCTGCACGAGCGAGAGCGTGAGAATCCGAGTGTTGGCGAATACCTTGGGGAGTTGGGAATACTTCACCTTCGCCAGCGGTGGATACATCATCAGGATCAGACCGATGGCAATGGGCAGATTCGTGGTGCCGACGGTCATCGGCGCGAAGAAGCCTTCGGGATCCTGTATCACGAAATGCCCAATGGCCACCCCAAGTCCCATTGCCGCAAAAATCCAGACCGTCAGATAGCGGTCGAGGAAGGACATTCTCTTGCTAATGGAGTCAGACATAGATCAATCCCGGTTTGCTTGGTCGCGCCGTCCCGCCGCATAGGCTTCAAACACGAATTTGATTTCGTCGCGCACACGGCGGAACATCGCGAGCTTTTCTTCTTCGGTGCCCGCAGCGTGAGCTGGATCGTCAAACCCCCAATGGTGGCGGTTCACCTGGCCGGGAAACATCGGGCAGGCCTGATCCGCATTGCCGCAAACCGTGATCACGGTCTCGACATCCTGCTGCAGAAAGTCGTTCATGTGCTTGGATTGGTGCGCCGAAATATCGATGCCGATTTCCTGCATCACCTGAATGGCAAGCGGGTGAACAGTGCCCGCCGGCTTCGATCCGGCACTTTCGACATGGAGCAAATCGCCTGCCGCCGCGCGCAGGATGCCTTCGGCGAGATGACTGCGGCACGAGTTGCCGGTGCAGAGGATGAGAATCACGGGTTTCATTTTTGTCGTTTGCATAGTTCCGTAGGGTCTTGCTTGAGGATGTGTTTCAGGATTTTTTGGTCATCAGCGACACGCGGATTCCCGGCGAGCGACTTCTCGACCCAAGCAATCGCCTCGCGCACCGCCACTGCGGAGTCATTGCCCGGCAGCTTGTAGTAAATCCAGCGACCGTCCTTGCGCGACTCCACCAGCCCAGCCTGAGCAAGAATGGACAGATGCTTCGATATGGTGGACGGGGCAAGGCCAAATAGCTCGGTGATCTGGCAGACGCACAACTCGCCCTTTCGCAACGCCAGCAGCGTGCGGATGCGGTTCTCGTCCGCGAGTGCCTTGGTAATGGTCATGAATGTGCGCATCGTTTATTTCTGTGTTTCGCCATGCAACGAAATGACAATAGCAGCCATCTACTGGCTGTCAAGCCACTGCCGCCGGTCTCAGCGATTCTGAAAGATTGGAGATATGGAATGGCATATTCGCTTATCGTCGAAAGTCGAAAGGGTCAGGCATTGCCAATTGACATGACAAAACGCGGGGCAATTTGTCCTGCTTCACGAGGGCATCGGAATCGCCACGGGATCCAACAACTCGCGCGCTCCAGGTGCGTTAACTTTGTCCGCTGGGGCGAGCCCGAACCCAAGCCGTCATCATCAATCCGGAGGGAATGTCTCCGACTGCCATACCGAAAACGTGGTGGCAACTGCGCAAATAAGATTTTTCTAATGTTTGATGCCGCTGCTTTGCAATCATTGGTATGCGATCCTGCCAATGTGAAAACGCCAACACTCTTAGCCATAATCGGAGGACTTGTGCTCGCGATCAGTTCGCAAGCGGCCACTGACCTCAATCAGACCATCAAGAACCTGAATGCCGCCTTTCAGGGCGAATCCAACGCGCACCATCGCTACGCGCTGTTTGCGAAGAAAGCCGACGAGGAAGGATTCTCTCAGGTCGCAAGGCTGTTCCGCGCCACATCGCGGGCAGAGGAGATTCATCGCGACACGCACCGGCAGACGATCGTGAAGCTCGGCGGGACTGTGGAGGATTTTAAGCTCGAGGAGGTGACGGTTGCCTCCACTGCGGAGAATCTCAAAAGCGCGATCAAGGGCGAAACCTACGAGCGCGACACGATGTACCCCGAGTTCATGGCGAGAGCAAAGCAAGACGGTTCACGGGATGCTGTTCGGACATTCCTCTTCGCGCTAGAGGCAGAATCGCAGCATGCGAAGCTCTACACCGACGCTCTCGCGAATCTTGGAAAAAATCCGGCTGCGGACTACTTTGTCTGCACTGTCTGCGGCAACACCGTCACCGTGCTGCCAGAAAAAAAATGCCCGGTCTGCCGCAACGATGTGGAGAAATTTGAAAAGGTGATTTGAAACGAAATTTCGGATGGGGTGTCCTGCAGTCTGCCCCGACCGCACTACCCCCCCCAAGAAGGAAACATCCATGTTTGATTTGCCCGAACCTCTGCATCCCGCCGTCGTGCATTTTCCGATTGTGCTCATCCTTCTTGGCGCGGCGGTAGCCTGCGCCGCCGTGGTGGTCAATCGCTGGCATCTCTCGAAGATTGCCGCAGTGGTGCTCGTCCTCGGATCTCTCGCTGCGCTCGTTGCCGTCGCAACTGGCAAGGCGGACCAAGAAATGGTTGGCTCCCTGTCATCTGCCGCCGAGGAGTTGCTAGATGCCCATGAAGAATGGGGCGAGCTTACACAGGTAGGCGCGGGGATCACGGCGGTTCTCGCTCTCGTCGCCGCCGGGTTGGGTGTTGTTGTGGCCCGCACTGGGCAGCGCGAACCCTCAGACGTGCGGACGGGTGCGGAATGGCTTCCGAGACTGGCGACCGGGGCAAGAGTCGTCACCGCCGCAGGTACACTGGTCACCTGTTTCTTCATCTACGAGACCGGACATCGCGGAGGCAAAATGGTTTACCAACATGGCGTGGGGGTGATGGCGCAGCCTTCCGAAAATCCCGTGAACACCGGGGATCACAACTAGGCATCCCGATCCAGATGGAATGTGGTGCGAGCAAGCGATGGGGCGCATCTCTGAAAAGTGCAATCGGCGATGGAAGGTCAGGGAGCATAGGCGTCCCGCCTGTGGGGAGTGGAGACTCCGCAGACAATAGCCAGTCACCAAACAGGCGAGACGCCTGTTCTCCCTGTTTGCACTTTTCGG
>JBBQRY010000228.1:0-4104 GCA_038214335.1 Chthoniobacterales bacterium | reverse complement strand
AAAGTGGCGGATTCGTAAATAAGCTACTGCTCTTCCGCTTTCCGGTCCGGCTCTTGGTTTTCTCCACGCGGTTTCCGCGGTTTCATTTCGTCAAGGATCGGCGCAAGGGAAGGGTCGGCCTTGAGCATCGCGGCTCGCATGGCTTTGTGAAATTGCTCTATGGAGGCTCGGCGTTCTTCCGGGGTTCCTGCCTTTTTGCGAAGCTCATCAGCTGCTTGGACAGCAGGATCGTTCATCGCTTTTTCGCGGGCAGCCATGAGCTTTGCGCGATCCGCCTCATTGAGCTTGGCGAAGCCGGGGTTCTTTTCCTCTTCGTCATGGCGCTTCATGCGGTCGCCCATGCCGGCTTTGACGGCCTCGGCCAGCCCGGGATCGGCGGCATTCATGGCAGCACGCATGGCATTGCGGAAGGCTTCGTTGGATTCTTCGGCAGACTTCCTGAGCTCTTGGATTTTCGGATCCTTGAGCGCCTGCTCGCGGGCTTTGTCGAATCTTTCGCGAAGTTCGGGCGACATGTTCTCGCGCATTTTTTCGCCGGGCCGGGATTTGCGGAACTCGCCATCGCGCGGCGGATGGGGCTGCGGATTGTCTTGAGGAGGCTCTGCCATCAGAAGGCCGAGGCTGGCGGCAAAGAGCGGGATGAGGAGTCGGGTTTTCATAGTTGATAGGATTCGTGGAATTGAACCCATGCTTCCGACATTGGTTGCAAAATATTTAATTCGGGCCCGACAGGTTCTGGCTCACCGGCAGGCAGACATAAAATGTGGACCCCGCACCGGGATGGCTTGCGACGGAGACATGGCCTCCGTGGGCTTCCACGATATTTTTGACAATCGAGAGCCCCAGTCCGGTTCCTCCAGCATCGCGCGACCGGTCTTTGTGGACCCGGTAAAACCTTTCAAAAATATGGGCCTGGTCTCCGAGCGGGATGCCAAGGCCATTGTCCGAGAACGTCAGGCAGATTTCGGATCCCTTCGGACAGGCGGCAATCGTGATCTTGAGGTCGTTGACTCCGCCGTAACGGAGGGCGTTGTCGATCAAGTTGGAAAAGACCTGCTCGATTCTGAGGGTGTCAATTTCCGCCACGAGCGGATCATCCGGCCACTCGATCACGACCTCAGCGCATCGGGCGGCGACGCGGGGTTCAAGGTTTTCGAGAACGGTGGCCAGCACGACGCGCAGCGGAGCCTGAACGAAGGTGAGCAGTCGGGCGCGGTCTTCCAGCCGGGACATGGTCAGCAGGTCATCAATGAGGAGCGAGAGACGGCGTGAGTTTTTGTGCATGGCTTGCAGCGAGCGCTGGGTCATTTCGGGGTCCTCAAGGGCACCGTCCATGAGTGTTTCGACATAGCCATTGATGATGGCCAAGGGGGTGCGGAACTCATGGGAGACATTGGCGAGGAGTTCGCGCTGCCGGGCTTCCAGCTCGCGAATGGCCGTCACGTCGTGAAAGACAACCAGCGCGGCCATGGCCCGACTGCGAGGCTTGGGAGTGAGGGCTGCGACATTTACGGTGAGGTGCCGTGTGATCGATCCCCCTCCCTGGCCTGGCACGGCGATCGAGATTTCGATTTCCTGCGGCAGACCTTCGCGGAGGGCTGCTTCCAGCGCGTTTTGGAGTTCGTGCTTGCGAAAGACTTCGATGACCGGACGGTTCAGAGGAGAATCCGTGAGCGCAAATAGCCGCAGAAGAGCCTCATTGTAGAGCCGGACCCGCTGGGAGCGGTCGGCAATGAGCACGCCCTCGACCATGCTGCTGAGAATGGCCCGGAGACTGAATCCCTCGTCCGTGATCTGGCGGTCTAGCTGCTTCAACAAATCGGCGATCTCGCGTACATCGTGAATCGCCCCCTTGAAAATCCCCGCCGTCTCGGGCAGCGGAACAGAGGAAAAATCGCGAGTGGCCAAACGCCGCAGCGAGGTGTGGACCCGTTGCCAGGGTTGCACGATCTGCCAATAGATCAGGAGTCCTCCCAGCAGAAGGACCGCGAGGACCATAAACGGGCCGACGTAGCTCACGGCAGCGATACCACGTTGAAGCGGTATCCCTCCCCGCGCACCGTCTCAAGGTGTCCAGAGTATTTTCCGAGTTTTTCGCGGAGCCGCCGCATGTGGGTATCGACCGTGCGGGTATCCATCAGGGAGTTGTGATACCCCCACACATCGGTCAGCAAGGACTCGCGAGAGAGCGTCTTTCCTCGCCGTTCCAGCATCCGGCTCAACAATTTAAACTCCGTGGTCGTGAGATCGAGACGTTCTCCATCCATCCGCGCTTCAAAGCTCGCTTTGTCGAGAGAAATCCCCTCAACCTGCAGGATCTCGGTGCGCGGCACGACCCGGTGCCGTTTGAGAAGAGCCTGCACCCTGAGCACCAGCTCGCGAGGGCTGAAAGGCTTCGTCACATAGTCATCCGCCCCCAGCTCCAACCCCTTCACGCGATCCTCGGGCTCTCCCTTGGCCGTCAACATGACAATCGGCATGAGGGACGTGGCCGAGTCCGCCCGCAGTGCCCGGCAAACTTCCTGCCCCGTCATGCCCGGCAACATCAAATCCAATACCAAAATATCCGGATGTCGCGATCTCGCCATTTCGAGCCCCACATCCCCAGCGGTTGCGATCAGCACATCAAATCCCGCCCGGACAAGGTGGTAGCGCAGCAAATCCACCACATCCATCTCATCTTCGACGATCAGCACAGTATCCGGCATGTTCTTCATCCCGATAACTCAACACCATCCATCCGGCAAGCTTCCATCCATCCGGGCACGACACACAACTTGTCTCGCTCTGGTCCTATGATGCTGGCTTCCGCATCAACGGATTCTCCGGGAATTGTGCTCAGCCATTCGCGGTCAACTCTCCGTTCTCAAGCTGGAGGACGCTGGCATCGGGGCCGAGGTCGGCCCAATCAAGGAAGGTTGTCGTGATGAGGACTTGGCTATTTTTTGGGAGGGAAGCGAGGAGGCGGTTGCGGCGTTGGGTGTCGAGTTCTCCGAAGATGTCGTCGAGGAGGAGGATGGGAGAGCGGTTTTGAATGGCTTCGAGGTGGCGGGCTTGCGCCAGCTTGAGAGCCAGTGCGATCCCGCGTTGCTGGCCTTCGGAGGCAAACCCGGAGGCACCGAGTTCGTTGAGGCGGATCTCGAGATCATCGCGGTGCGGACCGACCAGTGTCTGTCGGAGACGGGTCTCCTCTGCACGCGAGGCTTCTAGGGCTGCTGCGAGCGGAGCAACGTGGGACGGACGGTAGGCAATTTCGAGGTGATCATTCTGACCGCTGATTTCGTTGCAGGCGGTGGCGCAAAGCGGCGCGAGAGCGGCGCAGAGTTCGCCTCTTGAGGAGACGAGGATTTCTCCATGTTCCAACAGGACTGGATCAAATGCCTCAATTTCCCGGCGCGGACGGTTGTCCTTGAGCAGCGCATTGCGCGAGCGCAGGGATTTTTCATACGCGCGCAGGGATTTCCGGTATCCTGGAACACACTGGCTGCCAAGGAAGTCCATAAACCGACGGCGCACGCTTCCACTGCCGCGCACGAGTTCGAGATCGGTATTGGCAAACCAAGCGACACGTGCCACGTCCAAGTAATCCTCCGTGCGGCTCAGCGGTTTGGAATCCAGCACAAGGCTGCGCCCGGCACTGCCGAAGTGGAAGGTCAAATGCCTGCCGCCCGCATGACCATCGATGCCAAAGCCTTCGGTGCCCAGTCGAACGGCGTCCGCGACGGTCGTTGTGCGCGGCGATTGAAGCCGCAACAGCAGGCAAACCGCTTCCAGCAGGGAACTCTTCCCCTGCGCATTGTTCCCCACAATAAAAGTGCGCGTGGGCGCAAATTCGGCCTCAAGCCGCTCAAAGCACCGAAAATCCCGCAATCGCAAATCAGAGAGCACGGCGGCAAGGATGAAGGATGAGGGATGAAGGATGAAAGCTACAGGGGCGGGCCATGCCAAGCTGGCATATCAACTCTGCTGCTGAACACTGAAAACTGAACACTGAAAACTTGCAAAGATCGCCTGTTCTCAGGCGCTCTTTGTTCTGGGTCGGAGGGTGATGCGTATGACGCGGGCGTCATCTTGCGGGCTCCATGTGCAAACATGCGGGTCGTC
>JBBQRY010000227.1:0-4116 GCA_038214335.1 Chthoniobacterales bacterium | reverse complement strand
GGCCTCAACAAGCCAGAGACGATTGCTTTTTTTGCCCCATAAACAACCTGACCGTAAACAGTCTGGCCGGGCTTAAACTGGATTTGAAACGGTAGCACGGTGTTCTATGTATACTAGAACACCTAGTAGCGCTGCAAGTTTTTTTTTATAAAACGTACGAAAAATCATTCTCACCCGTTACACCCAACCAGAAAGGAACCCGAAATGTCGCGCCAGCCGCTTCTCCCGCGCCCTGAAACGCGCCTTCAGTCCTTTTCTAGCGCTTCGCTCCCACAAGCCCCCGCGTGACCGCGCGAGGTTGTTGGTTGCCTGCTCCCGCGAACCCCCTCAAGCTTCCCCTGATCCATCTTCCGCTTCTTTCCGCTTTCAGGTTTTCTTCCGTGCTGCGGGTTTGCGTTCTTCGAATTCGAAGCCGACTTTGCCGTCTTCCAGTTTGAGGAAGGCGGAGAAGGGGCGGCCTTTTTTGGAGATGAATTTTTGGATGAGGGCGGTTTTGCCGGTTTCGATGAGGCGGAGGACTTCTTCTTGGGGGATTTCGCGTTGGCAGAGGGATTTGCCCATGCGGAATTTGCATTCGGGGGTGCGGCTGCACTGCCATGCGGTGCCGGTGTCGTGGATGGTGCCGGTCTTGCAGGCGGGGCAGGTCCCGATGGAGGGCAGGATCGAGAAATCGATCTTGCGGGCGGCGTCATCCGAGTCGCCGAAGTCGAAGCTTTGTTTGCCTTCGGGGTCGATCTTGACGACGGCAGCAAACGGACGGCCCATCTTGCTACGGAATCCTTCGAGGGGTCCGACGGTGCCATTTTCGAGAAGTTTGCGCACTTCTTCGCGTTCGAATTGGCGTCCGGCCATATTCTTCCAAACGATGGTGCCACATTTTTCCGAGCACTCGAAGGCTTTGAAGGATTCCGTGAATCCGGCGTGGCCGCATTTCGGACATTTCACGTCGAGGGGTTCGAAATTTCCGTCGATGGTGTCGCCTTCGAAGGATTTCGCCTTGTCCACGATCTCGTTGGTAAAGTTGCGGATTTCTTCCATAAATTGCGGGCGGGGCATTTCCCCGCGTTCCATGCGTTTGAGTTTGTGTTCCCACTCTCCGGTCATTTCCGGGGACGTGAGGGCCTGGACCCCGAGCCCCCGCAGGAGGGTGATGAGGGCAAGGCCTTTCGAGGTGGTGATAAGGTCGCGGGCTTGGCGGCTGAGGTAGCCGTCGAGGATGAGGCCTTCGATGATCTGGGCGCGGGTGGCGGGGGTGCCGAGTCCGCGCTGGCTCATGGCCTCGCGAAGTTCTTCGTCATCGACGAGTTTTCCGGCACCTTCCATCGCGGCCAGCAGGGTGGATTCGTTAAATCGGGCGGGCGGCTTGGTCTCGTATTCTTAGATTTCGAGGGCGTCGGTGCGGGCGGTCTCGACTGTGAGGATGGGGCAGACGTTCTTCTCATCGGTCCCGGCGGTCTGCTTGCCATAGACCACCATCCAGCCGGGTTCGATGAGGATTTTGCCATCCGTCTTAAACGCCTCGCCTTCCACGCGGGTGATCCGGGTAGTGACCTCGAATTGGGCGGGCGGATAGAACACGGCGACGAACCGTCGGGCGACCATGTCGAAGATCTTGTATTCGAAGTCATCGAGCGTCTTGGGGGAGACGCCGGTGGGGATGATGGCGTGGTGGTCGGTAACTTTTGAGTTGTTGAAGACGCGGGGATTCTGGCGCACCCAGCCTTGGTCGAGGGCGTGGCGGGCGTGCGAGGCGAGGTCTTGGGCCTCGAATTTTGTGAAGGCGGATTTCACATTGCCGATGTTGTCTTCGGGCAGGTAGCGGGAGTCGGTCCTTGGGTAGGTGAGCACCTTGTGACGCTCGTAGAGTGCCTGGGCAATTTGGAGGGTGCGCTTGGCACTGAGTCCGAACCGGGAATTCGCCTCGCGCTGGAGGGTCGTCAAATCATACAGGAGCGGCGCAATCTGGCTGGTGGGTTTTTTCTCTTCTTCGACCACGCCCGGCTTGCCCGTGCATTTGGCGACAATCTCCTCGGCAGTCGCGCGTTCCCAGATCCGCTCGGCCTTCGCATCCTCGTCCGCTCCCTTGCGGAAGCCTTCCACGAACCAACGTCCGCGATAGGAGCCGGCCTCGACGCCGAAATCTCCAAAGACCTCGAAATACGGACGGGATTTGAAGGCGCGGATTTTCTCTTCGCGTTCAGCAAGGATCGCGAGCGTGGGTGTCTGCACGCGTCCGACGGGCGTGAGTTGGAATCCGCCGCCCTTTGAGTTGAAGGCGGTCATGGCGCGGGTGCCATTGATGCCGACGAGCCAGTCGCTTTCGCTGCGGCAGACGGCGGCCTCGGCGAGCGGCAGCATTTCTTCGCCGTCGCGCAGGTCGGAAAATCCCTCCTGGATCGCTTCGGAGGTCATGCTCTGGAGCCAGAGCCGACGGACGGGTTTTTTGCTGCCGGTGAGCTTGAGGAGGTAATGAAAAATGAGTTCGCCCTCGCGGCCGGCGTCACAGGCATTGATGACATCGGTGATGTCGGCGCGTTTGAGCAGGCGCTTGATGAGCTGGAAGCGTTTGGCGGTCTTCTCGATCGGTTTGAGATCGAAGTGGTCGGGGATGATCGGAAGGTTTGCGAAGCTCCATTTGCCGCGCTTTTTGTCCATCTCGTTGGGCAGGCAGAGCTCGACAAGGTGGCCAATGGCGGAGGTGACCACATACGAATCGTTTTCGTAGTAATCGTCCTTTTTGGGGAGTTTTCCGAGCACGCGGGCGAGGTCGGTTGCCACGGAGGGCTTTTCGGCAATGATGAGGGATTTCGACATGGAGATTTCAGCGAAGTTTGACAAAGCGGCCGCCGGGACGTTGCCGCACCAGCTTCTTTATTTCAAGGGCGAGCAGGGTAGAGGAGGCGGCGGGAGTTGGCAACCCGCATCTGGAAATGATCTCGTCGATGTGGAATTCCTCATCGCCCATAGCGGCATAAACAAGCGCCTCGTTGCCGGATAATTCGGGGGCCGGTGAAGGCTGGAGCCGGGGCTGCTCGGCAAAGAGGAGGCCCATGTCGTCCAGCACGTCCGAGGCCGAGGTGACGAGCTTGGCACCCTGCTGGATGAGGCGGTTCGAGCCGATGCAGCTTGGCGTGTCGATGCGTCCGGGCACGGCATAGACCGATCGGCCCTGCTCGCCGGCTTGGTTCGCGCTGATGAGTGCCCCGCTGCGCCCGCCGGCCTCAATCACCAGCAGCCCAAACGAGCACCCGCTGATGATCCGGTTGCGCATCGGAAAGGTCTGCCGGTCAGGTTGCACGGTCATGGAAAATTCGCTCACCACCGCGCCCGACGTGGTGATTTTTTCGGCCAGCACCGCATTTTCGGGCGGATACAAGGCCATGAGCCCGCTGCCGATCACCCCAATCGTGCGGCCTTTGGCGGCAAGAGCACCCTGATGCGCCGCCGTGTCAATGCCGAGCGCCAGCCCGCTGACGACCGTCACTCCCGCCGAGGCGAGCTGGTAGGAAAGTTTCTTCGCGCACGAAGCCCCATAGACGCTCGGCTTCCTTGTGCCCACGACCCCAATGGCGTGCCGGTCGCGGTCCTGGAGATCCCCCCAAACGTAGAGGACAATCGGCGGATCATGAATCTCGCGAAGCAGGGCCGGGTAATCCGCGCAGCCCATGGTGACGACTTTTGCTCCGAAGTCCTTCACCAACGCGAGCTCGGCTGCGAGGTCCACTTGGCTCTCCCAGCCACGGAGGGATTTTGCAACATCCCTGCCAATCCCCGTGATGGTCTGCAATTTTTCCTCCCCCGCACGCAGCACATCCTGCGGGGAGCCGAAAACCTCCAGAAGCCGCCGCACACGCACCGGCCCGACTTGGCGGATCATGTTCAATGCGATGTATGCCTCGGGGTCGGTCATGCGCACGGAGTTAAAACCCGCCCACCCGAAAACAAAAGGCCAATGTCGCGGAAAATTTGAAATGGGCTGAAATACCCTCAACTATCCAACGAAAAAATTGGGATGATCGAACTGTCCGAGCGCGTCTATCGCACCTTGACACCGCATACATACTTCACTATCGTATGCGCATGAAATCAAGGCTGACTCTGACCATTGATCCACAG
>JBBQRY010000226.1:0-4131 GCA_038214335.1 Chthoniobacterales bacterium | reverse complement strand
AGAAGCCGGGGCAGGGCCGTGCCAAGAAATCCGATCACAAATGTTCCGACAAAGCCTTCCACCATGATTCGCGCATGAGCGACACCCGGATACTGGCCGGCGATCTGCCAGATGAAAAGAGGCCACATCATCACGCCAACGATGCCGATGATGGCACCCAGCGGAAACAGCAACCGGAATGGCTCCCCGTCGGCCACGAGCGCGAGAAAGCGGGATCGGATTTTGGAAGGGCTGGTCAAGGGCGGATGGCGATAATGTTTTTCAAAGAAGGAAGAGTCCGTATTTTTCATGTCGCTGTTGCGGGAGCAAGCCATTCATTCGACGAGTTTGAAGTTTCAGGAGTTTGACGCAGCGTTCAGCGGAAGGTATTTTGTCGGGCATGTCAGAAAACGTGCAACGTCCGCCATGGGTGCCAGAAGGTGGGGGTGAGGGATTCACCACATCGGTGATGCCGGGAGTTTCCACCACGGGAGGGGCCACATTGGCTATCCGCCCTGTGCGGCGGACTCCTGGGGTAGAGGAACTGGTGGAGGGGGTTTTTGCGGGTGAGCTCGCGATGGTTTCGCGGGCGATCACGCTGGTGGAGAGCAATGCGCCCTCGCACCGTCCGATGGCGCGGGAGATTCTGCGGCGCATCGGGGAGCGTCCGGGCTTTGCGCATCGGGTGGGGATTTCGGGAGTGCCGGGGGCGGGCAAAAGTACGTTCATTGAGGCGATGGGCAACCATCTGTGCGATGCCGGACGCAAGGTGGCCGTGCTGGCGGTGGACCCCAGCAGCTCGCTCACGCGCGGCAGCATCCTTGGTGACAAGACCCGCATGGAAACGCTGAGCCGCCGCAAGGAATGCTTCATCCGTCCTTCGCCATCCGGCGGGGCCTTGGGTGGGGTCACCCGCAAGACCCGCGAGACGATTGCAGTCTGCGAGGCGGCAGGATTCGATGCCGTGCTCATTGAGACGGTCGGGGTCGGACAGAGCGAGATTGCCGTGCGGGCGATGGTGGATTGCTTCCTGCTCATTCTGATCGCTGGAGCGGGTGACGAATTGCAGGGGATGAAAAAGGGGATTTTCGAGATTGCGGATATCCTTCTCGTGAACAAGGCGGACGGAGAAAATAAAATCCGGGCCGAGGGCACGCGGCTGGAATTTGAGCGTGTGATGCAATACCTGAGTCCGGCGACCGAAGGCTGGAAGCCGCCCGTTCTTGCGGCCTCTTCCATGAGCCGGGCGGGGATTCCTGAGGTCTGGCATGCGGTGGAGAAATACTTTGCGCATGTCGAAGCAGACGGGACATTCGACCACCGCCGACGGGAGCAGGCCCTCGCATGGTGGCAGGCGCTCGTCGAGCAGGAGCTGCGGGTTCGGTTTCTGAACGAACCCCATGTTGCGGCCTTGTCCACACGACTTGAGCAGGAAATCCTTTCCGGAAAAATCCCTCCCTCTCTTGCCGCAGAAGAACTCCTCGAAGCTGCTTGGAACCACACAGGCGGGACGCCTGTGCTCCTTGAGGCAGAAGGACCTTGCGAAGCCACCGGTCTCCCTCATTTACTATGAACAAAACATTCCTCGCCATTGCCTGCCTGCTCCTCGGAGCCGGGGGCGGATACTTTGTCGGCAGCTCCTCGGCTCCTGCCCCGACGGCCCCGAGAACCACATCGGAATCCGCCCCGGAAAAAGCGCTCTCCGCGGGTGGGGAATGGACGTCCTCCGAACCCGGCCATACGCTGACACCAAAGGCCTCCAAGCAGGAGCCTCTCACGGCAGCGACACTCCGCACGGAACTCGAAAGCTTGGAAGCCGGCGGGTATTTCGGAATGCAGAGAATGAAAGATTACGCGGCATTGCAGGAACGTCTGATGGCCTCCGACCTGCCGAGCCTAGCCGCCGAGTTCTGCAACAACGCGAAAGCAGGAGGCCACGATTCCGGAATCTTTCTCGTGCTTGGCACTTACGCGGAGTCCGACCCCCAAGCGGCATGGAACCTTGCGCTCAGCGTGACGAATCCATCGATCCGGCAAAACGCGCTCATGGCTGTGCTGGGGACCATCGCGTCAAAAGATCCCACCCGCGCTCTGGCACTCGTGGACACGGTGAAAGAGCCTCAGCTCAAACAACAAATCCGTTCCATGGCACTCAGCGGTCTGGCGCGTCAGGATCCGGAACGCGCCCTCAAACTGGCGTTGGACGGCACGACGAACAATGACGGTTCGCTTTTCATGATCTTCAACCAATGGGGCCGCAAGGACCCTGAGGCCGCGAAGGCCGCTGTGGCAAAATTGAGCGGACGCCAGGGGGATCAGGCCCGCCAGGCATTGGTTTCCACGCTGGCACAGCAAGATCCCGTCGCGGCATGGATGTATGCCAATACGCTTCCGGCGACCTCTGGAAATGGATACTCCGATCCCCGCGTGCAGGTGATTCAGAGTTGGGCGCAGTCCGATCCCCAAGCGGCCCTCAAAGCGGCCCAGACCATTTCCGAAGGGGCCCAGCGCAGCATGGCGATGGGGATGGCGGTGAACGCATGGGCAGGAACAGATTTTTCCGCAGCCCTCAACTACGCCATCTCGGTCGATGATCCTGCCGCCCGCGGCACGATTCTCCAGCAAATGAGCCAGAATCCGAATGGCGACCGCAAGGCATTGCTTCAGGCCGTGATGGAGCATGTGCCACCGGGCGACACGTTCCAGCAGGCTATCTCAGGAGTTTTTTCCAGTTGGGCGCGGGATAATCCTGCGGCCGCTGCGGCCGCCGCCATGAGCCTGCCTGCGGGACGGGCCTTCTCGAATGTCGCCAGCCAGATTGCTTCGCAGTGGATGTCATCCAGTAAAAACAAACAGGAAGTCTTCGACTGGGCGCGGAATTTGCCACCCGGAGAAGCCCGTTCGAACAGCCTGCGATCCGTCTTTAGCTCATGGAGCAACGACAATCCTGAAGCCGCCTCCCGAGTCCTCTCCAGCCTTGCGGGCGAGGATCGAAGCGGAGCGGTGCAGGCCGTTGCATCGAGTTGGGCGCAGAGGTCGCCCAGCGACGCCCTCAAGTGGTCCTCCACGCTCACGGATGCCAGCGAACGCGGTGACGCCGTGCGCTCCATCATTTCCCGCTGGGCTGGGAATGATCCGCAGGATGCCGCACGTTACGCTGCTGCCATGCCGGAGGCCGAACGTGGACGCGCCATGGAAGCAGCCATTGGAAGCTGGGCGTCGAAGGATACGGAATCCGCCGCAACATGGCTCGACAAACAACCGACAGGTCCCTCGAAGGATGGTGCCCTGCGCTCGCTGGCCCGGAAGGTGGCTCAAGAAGATCCCGAAGCCGCCCTCACATGGGTGGCCGGACTCTCGGATGAAAAAGATCGAAGCCGCCAAACCGAGCAAATCGCCCGCGACTGGGTGCGCCAAGATCCCTCGACCGCCAAAACATGGATCGAGCGGTCGAACCTCCCTCAACCTACGAAGGATAAGTTGCTGAAGTAGTGTCAGTTTTCAGATTTTCCGAGCACTAGTCCGTTTTTGTGGGGGTGAACTCGGAGGGCGAAGTCGAAGACGTCGGCTCTGGCGCAGAAGTCCACATCTTGCGGCGCATGGAGGCTGCCTTCGGGATCGAGGAACATGCCTGCGGCGACCGAGCCTCTCACGCGCTGGAGGTAGTCGTGCAAGGGTGGGGGATTACCGCAGAGCGCTCCCGTCATCCATTCCGCGCAGGCAACATCCTCATCCGCGCTTCCGTAGTGGACCGTTCCTGTGACCACGAAAGACACCTTGCGGCAGGCCGCAGCCTGGAGTTTTCTGACTGTGGCTGAGGCCACAACAAAGCTGGCAGCCCAGAGCTGAGGGGCATCGGCGCAGGTCACGAGTCCTCGTGTCCCGGCGGTTGTGCGTTGGACCACGTGTCGCTCAGAAAAAGGAAACACGGTTGCCGCCACCGGCGAGTTGCCTAGGTCTAATCCTGGAATCTGACGGCATTCGCTCTCGCCAATGAGCACGAGTTCGGGGTCGGCATCGCGGCGGGCGAAAGCCTCCGTCACATCCATCACCGGATAGATTGCACTGGCTCCGCGATGCATGACCACCGCCGCCGTGCTGAAGGCCCGGAGGACATCAATGACCACCACAGCATCTGCGTCCGGGGAGGAT
>JBBQRY010000225.1:0-4139 GCA_038214335.1 Chthoniobacterales bacterium | reverse complement strand
ATGACCAGCGACGGGAGCTTCAGGCCGGAAGAACGGCCCGGCGAACTCGGTGGACACTGTCCCATCGTGCAGAATTCGGCGGTAGGCTCCATCCCAGAAAAAATGCAGATTGCCCCCTTTGGAGAAAACAAGATCCGAATCGGCATCCTTCAGGTTACCCACCTGAACCCTGTTGCCACCGTAGTCATTGCGTTCGGTGGTGTGGAGGGGCTGATGCAGATCCGCAATGAGGTGAAACAGCATGACCAGTGCCTGGTCGCGGTCCACTCCCTGCACCTCCGTTTTGCCGCGCACGATGTCCGCCGCCGTCTTGGCCGCCCAGACGACATCGGGGGCCTCCGCCGAGCCATCCGGCATCGGCGTGCCCTCGGGCGTGAACGGCAAGTTTACATAATGCCATGCATTGTAGCCTTTTGTCCTAGCCCGCACGTCATCCATCCAGCATCCGGCGGAAACAATATCGTAGGGCGCATCGGGATTTTCTTTCAGATTGAATCGAGCAATGGCCGCATCGAGCTGCCGGACGGTCTCCGGTGTCAAATTCGGGCGGGCGATCTCCATCACCAGCATGTGCCCGAGCGGATCCCATGCCGATGCGGAGGAAAGTGCTGTCAGGAATAACAAACCGCGAAGGAAGCAACGAGCCATGCAAAGAGTGTGCCTCACTGCGGTAGGCTTGTCGCGAGGTTTTGGGACTCAAGCACTGCCGACGGGGACCGATGACACGGAAAGAGCGAAATCCGTGCAGCCGTCTGAGCGGAAGGCTTGGAGCTTGGTCGGCGTGGCGCCGAGGTCCTGGATCGTTGTCGAAATTTCTTCGAGATCCACAGGCGACAGGAGAGCCGGATGAACCGTCGTGCGGAGTTCGTAAGGAATGCCGGAGGCCAGCAGTGCCTTCAGCGAGACAGTCGCTGCCGAGAAGGAATTCGCCTGACCAGTGATCCGATCATAGCGCGCATCCAGCGGGGCTTTGACATCGAATCCCACCCAATCCACAATGGGCAAAACGGATTGAAAAACGTCCGGAAAAGTCCCGGCCGTGTGAAGTCCGATCTGATACCCAAGGGCTCGGACGGCCTGGATGGCTTCGGGCAGAGAGTGTTGGGCGGTGGGTTCACCGCCACTAAAGACGACCGCCTCGAGGAAATTCCGCCGCTTGGTGAGTTCCGACAAAACGGATTTCCAACTCACCGTGGAGCGCACGAATTTTTGCAGATGCGGATTGTGGCAATACCGGCACCGCCAGGGGCAGCCTTGGCAAAAGATCACAGCCGACAGGTGGTTCGGATAATCCACCGTTGTAAACGGCACAAAACCTCCGATTTGCAGGGACTTCCTACTTTGGGGATTTTTTTCGGACACCGGACAGTCTTAAGCTGCTTGCTCGTTGGTGGCGCGTTCGGAGCGGAAGGGAAGGCGGTCGCGGTGTTCGCTTTGTTTGCCGGCATTGAATTGCGAGACGGGGCGGTGGTAGCCCATGACGCGAGTCCAGATTTCACATTTCGTGCGTTGGTTTTCAGGGAGTGGGGTGGGTTTCATAAGGGATGGTTCAGGTTTTTGAAAAAGCGATTCAGGCCACCTGTTCGGCGCTCGGGTGTTTCTTGGCCAATTCGGCATCGCAGATCGGGCAGAATTCGTGTTCGCCGGCGAGGTAGCCGTGTTTGGGGCAGATCGAGAACGTGGGAGTGATCGTGAGGTAGGGCAGACGGTAATTCGTGAAGACCCGTCGGATGAGTTCGCCGCAGGAGCGGCCGGAGGACATCCTTTCGTTCATGTAGAGGTGGAGGACCGTGCCGCCGGTGTAGCGCTTTTGGAGTTCGTCCTGGTGTTCGAGAGCCTCAAAGGGGTCATCCGTCCACCCGACCGGAAGCTGGGTGGAGTTTGTATAATACGGAGCCTCGGGGGTGCCGGCTTGAAGGATTCCTTCGAGGTTTTTCGCATCCATGCGCGCAAACCGATAGGTCGTGCCCTCAGCCGGCGTGGCCTCCAAGTTATAGAGGTGTCCGGTTTTTTCTTGGAACTCGACCATGCGTTCGCGCAGGTGATCGAGAAGCCGCAGTGCGAACTCGCGTCCGAACGGCGTGGCGATATTTTCGGCATCGCGGGTGAAGTTCCGGATGCATTCATTGACGCCATTGATTCCAATGGTGGAAAAATGGTTCCGGAGGGTGCCGAGGTAACGCTTCGTGAAGGGGTAGAGGCCGCGGTCCATGTTTTCTTGGATGACGCGGCGTTTGATTTCCAGACTTTCGCAGGCGAGGTCGAGCAGGGAGTCGAGCCGTGCGAGCAGGGCGGGTTCGTCCTCGGCGAAGAGGTGACCGAGTCGAGCGGCATTGATGGTGACAACTCCAATGGATCCCGTCTGCTCGGCGGACCCGAAGAGCCCGTTGCCTCGCTTGAGGAGCTCGCGCAGATCCAATTACAGGCGGCAGCACATCGAGCGAACCATGTTCGGACTCAGCTCGGAATTCAGAAAATTTTGAAAATACGGAAGTCCGTATTTTGCGGTGACCTCGAACAAAAGTTCTGCGGTCGGGCTGTCCCATGGAAAATCTTCCGTGATGTTGTAGGTCGGGATCGGGAACGTGAACACGCGCTGGAGGGCATCGCCACGGGTCATCACCCGCAGGAACGCGCGATTGATTTGATCCATTTCCTTCTCCAGCTCCCCGTAGCAGAATCCGGCTTCCTTTCCTCCAACCAGGGCGGGCGTGCTGCGCAAATCTTCCGGACAGACCCAATCGAAGGTGAGATTGGTAAACGGGGTCTGAGTCCCCCACCGCGATGGCACATTCAGGTTGAAGACAAATTCCTGCATCCCCTGCTCCACCTCTTCATCGGAGAGCTGATCGACCCGGACATAGGGGGCAAGGTAGGTGTCCACCGAACTGAATGCCTGTGCTCCGGCCCATTCGTTCTGGAGCGTGCCAAGGAAATTCACCATCTGCCCCAGAGCGGTCCGGTAGTGCCGCGGAGGACCGGATTCGATTTTGTTGGAAATTCCGTTGAAGCCTTCCGTCAGAAGCTGCCGCAAAGACCATCCGGCACAGTATCCGCTGAACATGTCGAGATCGTCAATATGGAAATCCGCATGTCGATGCGCCTGCCCGATGAGCGGAGGATAAATGTGATCCAACCAGTAATTCGCGGTCAGCTTGCCGGCCGCGTTGAGGATCATTCCGCCCAGAGAGTATCCTTGGTTTGCATTCGCATTGACCCGCCAATCCGTGCGCTGGAGGTATTCTTCAAGGACAGAAGCGGGCGAGATGGATGTGGGCGCGGGGTTCGGCATACGGGGTCAGAAATGGGTGGGGTGGCTGGGCAGGTTCTGGAGGCCGACCACAATATGTAGTGGGGCAGACGACCAGCGGGAACAATATATTGTGGGAATCCCGCCTGAGATTCTTTGATTTGAATCACGAACTAAACCGGTTTTTGAGAGATGGCCGACGAACCCAAGTCCGCATCAGTAAATCTTATTTGGGCAGGGACGAGTCGTTGGCTGCGGAATGGGCGGCCAGTCAGGTGGCCCAGGGGCGCGCTTTGGGCGAAGAATGGCCAAGTTTGACTCCGTGATAGCCAAGCCGATCCCCGAACCCTTCGGCCACTAGCACAACGGCCGTCTGCGCAGAGGCCGCCAACCTCGCCACCTACCAGGAAGACCTCGTGTGCTTGGATGACTTGCGGCTCCGCATGCCGGAACTCCGGCGCAAGCAGACGGCATTGGAAAAGGAACTTCAGGGCACCCGATTCCGTTCCTCGCACAGCGGGAGATTTTGCTCTCAGGCGATTTTTCTTGAGGGAAGGCGAGGAGCCGGACATTTCTGAACTCATGTTTGTTTTTTTGATGGTGGCCGTTCTGGCGTATTTGGTTGGATCGTTTCCCAGTGGGTATCTTGCGGGGAGGATTTGTGGGGTGGATTTGCGAGAAGTGGGCAGCGGAAATATTGGTGCCACGAATGCGCTGCGCACCCTCGGGAACAAATGGGGCTACACGGTTTTTGCGGCGGATGCCTTGAAGGGGGCACTGGCGGTGCTGGTGGGCTACCGCTTGGCATCGATTTTCCATGCGGCTTCGCCGGTGCATGTGGCGGTGATTGCCGCGCTCTTCGCGATCATTGGCCACAGTTTTCCCGTCT
>JBBQRY010000224.1:0-4142 GCA_038214335.1 Chthoniobacterales bacterium | reverse complement strand
GGCGGAGAATTCCTTTTCTCCCGCGAGGTTAAGTGCCAGCCGGTTATCATCGGTGTATTCAATGGTCGAAACCAAATCGTATGCCGGAGACAACTGCGGGGTTCGACCATCGGGATAAAGCACGGACCAGTTTTTCAGATGCGCATCTGCGTTGCCGATCAACACATGCACCACCAATCGCCGGATAAACTCCTCCAACACCTCATACCGCCGGGGGAAAACCGCAAAGCGAACCCTGCCGATCGTGTCGTAGTTGGTTGCATCGTATTCCCATCCCCGCGGCAATTCTGGCATGGCTCCTAGTTCTGCGGGAGCCACGCCAGAAGCAAGTGGGGATACCTGATTGGTGACGTTGCCAGAAAAATCCTTGCGGGATCGCAAGTGACACTCTAGTATTACAACATGCGCACGGAACTCGTTACAACCCTCAAGCGGAAGGCAACTGATGTCATCGCACAGCTCGCCAGTGACCAAGAGCCCGTGCTGATCACGCAGCATGGACTTCCTGCGGCATATCTCATTGATGTGCAGATGTATGAGTGCATGAAAAGCAGATTGACTCTACTGGAAGGTATCGCCCGCGGAGAGAAAGCCATTTTCGAGAAACGAGTGCTTTCCCACAAAGAAGCAAAACAAAGGATGGCACGGTGGCTCGCATAATCTGGACCGAACCCGCCCTCCAAGATCTTGATGAGATTGCGGATTATATTTCCTTTGATAAGCCGGCCGCAGCGAGGCGGTTTGTTCAGCGAGTATTTGAGCGAGTCGAGCAGCTTGCGAGCCATCCCCAAAGTGGATCAGTGCCACCCGAACTCAAAGGCACTCAGTATCGGCAACTTGTCATTCCACCTGCTCGTATTTTTTATCGCATACAAAGTGAGATTGTTTACATCGTTTATGTTATGCGCGGAGAGAGACTTTTCCGGAATGAAGACTTGCTTGAAAGAGATGTTGGCTAATCCCGGAAACCGGGGTCAGGGTGCAATTTCTTGTAGATTGAAAACAACCACGGCGTTGAAATCAGCCCTCGTGTGTGGGATCACGGGGTCGCCTTGGCGGCGCGCAGCTTGTCTTTCTTGTTTGGGCGGCGTCCCTTGATCCCGCCCGGGCCTCGGGGCGGCACCTCGGTCTCAACGGGCTCAAAGCCCTCGATTTGTTCCCGCAGCAACCGAAGGTGATGGCGTTTTTCGATGAGCTGAAAATGGGCCTGGGTACTCACGCTGACAAAATTGATCGCCACCCCCGCCTCGCCCGCGCGGCCGGTCCGGCCAATCCGATGGGTGTAATCAACCGCCGACCGCGGAAGGTCGTAGTTCACGACCACCGGAAGTCCGGCGATGTCGATTCCGCGGGCGGCGAGATCGGTGGCAATCAAAACACGCACCTTTCCCGCTTTGAAATCCGCCAAGGCCTGGCTGCGGGCTCCTTGGCTGAGTCCGCCGTTCAGGGCCTCCGCGCGGATTCCGAGCCGACGGAGTTTGTCGGCCACATGTTCGGTCGCATACTTGGTGGCAACAAAGACCAGAACTCCGGACCATTGGTTTTCTTCTAACAAATGGCGGAGCAACTGGGTGCGGCGCGGCACGTCCACCTGAATCACCCGTTGTTCGATCTGCGGAGCGGGTTCGGTCGCGACCTCCACCCGAACCGGGTCCTTGAGCAAAGCGGCGGCCAAGGTTTGCACCCCGGGAGGGAAGGTGGCCGAGAACAGGAGGCTTTGCCGATTGGCGGGCAACAAACTCATAATGCGGTCAAGCTCCTTACTGAAACCTTCGTCGAGGAGGCGATCGGCTTCATCGAGAACCAGAACCGAGACCGCAGAAAGCGAAAGCGCATGGTGATCGAACAAATCGAGAAGTCGGCCGGGAGTGGCCACCAACACATCGGCTCCGCCGCCCAGCCCCATCATTTGGGGATTAATCGAGACCCCGCCATGGACCAAATGGATCTTTAACGACTTGGGCAAATGCCGCTCGCCGTCGCGGAAGACATCAAAGACCTGCACGGCCAACTCCCGGGTTGGCACAAGAATGAGAGCGCTGTCAAATCGTCCGCGCGGACGCGAAAAATCTTCCAAGATCTGCAAGAGCGGCAGGACGAAAGCGGCTGTCTTCCCGGAGCCGGTCTGCGCCGAAGCCCAAACATCCTTCCCTCTCAGAATGGCGGGAATAGTGGCCGCCTGAATGGGCGTCGGCGCGAGATACTCCCACACCTCCGCGGCGCGCAAGAGGGGTTCCGAAAGACCCAGTGATGAAAATGACATTCCTCAAGAACTACCAGTTCCCCACAGCGTGTCAGTCACGGAAACTGCACCATAATGGTCTGTAAGGGCAAAACGAAAAAGGCGAACCCAAAAAATTCCGCTATGAAAACAAATCCTCCTTCCCCCATTCTCATTGTGGGTGCCGGGCCCGTCGGTCTGACGGCCGCTCATCGGATGGCCCGTCATGGTGTCCCCATCCGCATCATCGACGGCAACAAAACCACCACCACCGCCTCCAAAGCTCTCATTGTCTGGCGCCGCACCCTGCAGATCCTCGACTCCAGCATTGGCTACGAGCGGTTCCTCGCTGCCGGACACGAAGCGCGCCGCATGCGCATGTCGGCGGACGGGAAGCGGCTCGGCGAAATCGACCTGACCAACAAGGACCATCAATTGCCCACCGGAGTCTTCATCCCCCAATCGCAAACCGAAAGGCTCCTCATTGGGGCTCTGGCCGAGCAGGGCCACGAAGTGAACTGGCAAACCCGCCTGATTGATTTTACCCAGGATGCCGACGGTGTGACTTGCCAACTGGAGGGGCCGGATGGCCCGGAGACCTTCCGCTGTTCGTGGTTGATTGGCTGCGACGGTGCCCATTCCACGGTGCGACATCATACTGGCGGGAGATGCGGCCCATGGGCACAGCCCGGCAGGAGGTCAGGGAATGAATACCGGCATCCAAGATGCCGCCAATCTCGCATGGAAAGTCGCCTTAGTCTGGAAGCAAGCGGCCGTGCCCGTTCTGCTCGAAACCTACCAGGAGGGACGCCGAAACGGTCTGCCTCATCTTCGGCACCATCGACACGTCCGAACTCCCACGCTGGCTTGGGAAAGAGACGTGCGGCTTTCCGGTCACACATCGTCGGGTCGAAGCTCAGGTTGGAATGTCCGGCTGTCAGGCTCTGAGCGCGTGCTTCGGGCTGACCGATGACGGCTTTGTCCTCATCCGTTCCGATGGGGTGGTGACGGCCGTGGGCAAAAATGGGCCAGACTGGTGGGGCGGTGGAGAAAAAATGAGCTTGTTCGTTTAGAGCGCATCCCCAAGAGATTCTGTCCTCTAGCCCAGTCGAAGGTATCAGTTTAGCCTGACAGTTTCGGCTCTGGCTGGCTACCGAAAATAACGTCTTGGGCGTGATTGAACCGTCTAAGGGGGGTTCTTCCAAATTGACATGGGTGCAGCCACGCTTGCGAATTTCTAATGCGCTGCGCAGAACTCGCGGGCATCTTCTACCGATTTCAGCGTAGCAATGCGCTCAGCCGTCAAAGTTTTCTTGCAGCATGACGCCATTAGCGTAATGCTAACGGCGTCATAAACCCGTTCCAGCATGGTATCGTTGTTTCTGGAAAAGATTTCATGAGCGAAACGGTTGCCCATGCCGAAAGTGAATTTAGGAATGTGTTTCATAGTTTGTTGCGAGAGTCGAATTTCCCCTTACGGCTGGCTGACCCTCAGGCGCAGGAAGCGCTTGGCGTTGCCGTTGATCGTGCTGCCGTCGCGCACGGTGATCGTGCGGAACTCCGCGTTGACCGTGCTGCCCGTTTCAACGAGGCCGCTGGCGCTCCAGCTCGCGAGGTCGGAACAGGATTCGACCGTGTAGGTGATGCCTCCAGGGGCTGGCTCCGGCCGGATGTAGGTGAGGCTCAGGTAGTCGCCGCCGGTATCGGCAACCGTCCCGTTGCTCAGGCGTCCGCTGTGTCCACCCACGTTTGGGGAAAGGCCCAGGGCGTATTTGATGAGGTTCGGCAGGCTGTCATTCGCCGGGGTGGCGGAGGCGCTCCCGTTGCCGCTGGCGTCCATCGGCAGGCCGTTGGACCGGAGCCAATTCTGGTAGCCGGTGGCCGTGCCTGCGGCCGGGGTGGCGAAGTCATACCACTGGTC
>JBBQRY010000223.1:0-4143 GCA_038214335.1 Chthoniobacterales bacterium | reverse complement strand
TGCCCTGACTTTTTCAGCCGGAATAGCCCCGGATCCTGCGCTGATTTTTGGTGGCCCCTTGCATCGCGCGGGTTCACGGAGCGGCAGCTTGAGGAAGTGATGAGGGATACGCTGCGGCTGGAAAGAATCCAGCAAGTCGTCGAGTCCCCTGTCTCGGTCGGAGACGCCGAGCTTCGTGACGCCGCGAATGTTCTGCAGCCGATCACCGCGCGGTTTGTGCGGTTTTCCGCCGAAGAGGCCGCCAAGGCGGTCGCGCTCACCCCCGAAGACATTTCGGGATATTTTGAGCGCAACCAAACGAACTTGAACACGAAGGAAACCCGTGCGGTGCGGTATGTGGCCTTTGAACTGCCAATGGGGACCAAGCTCGAGGGCCGTGCCAAAGTCGAAGCCCTTCAGAACCTTGCCGATCAGGCCACCGGGTTTGTCGATGGCATGGAAGGAAAATCGTTTGAGGAAGCCGCGAAGGATGCCGGGCTCTCGGTGCGCACCACGCCTGCTTTCGACCGCACCGGGAATATGTCCACCACGATCCAAGCGGGTCCGGATTCCGCCAACCAACTTCAGGATCTGCTGGCGAAAGTTGCTCCGAAAGAGGTCATTGCCGCCGTGGCTCCTCCCGCCTTCCTGCTGCCGGAGGTCGGACGCGTGAGCGATGTCCTTCAAGTCGGGGATGTGTTCTATGTCGTGGAGTTGACGGAGCTCAATCCCACGCGTCCGCTCACACTCGAAGAGGCCACGCCGTCGATTGAAGACCGCCTCCGCCAGACGAAAGGCGAGGAGATCCTCAAATCGACAGCCGAGGAAAAAATTACGGCCTTGAAGGCGGCCGTGGCGTCGGGCAAATCGTTTGCGGATGCTGCCAAGGAGACCGGGCTGACGGTGGAATCCCTCGATGCGATCGTTCCGATGAGCGAGGCGCTCACCCCCGAGCAGCGCCGCGTGATTGCGGCGACGCTGGCTCTGAAGGACGGCGAGATTTCCGGCTTCGAACTGGCCCCGTGGGGAGGGTTCGCCGTGTATCTCGAATCCCGCGGACCCTTGGCCGACGCGGACTTCGCAGCGCGGCGCGAGGAAATCCGGCAGAGCCTGCTGGAAAACAAGCGCACTCTCCTTTTTATGGAGTGGCTGCGCCTAGCCCGCGAGAATGCCAAGATCTCGGTCCCCGGCGGCCGCCGCCAGTAATGAATAGCATCTCAGATAAGAGCTTACAGCCCCAAGGGGGCGCAATACTACAGCCCAGGGTAACGCCCTGGGAACCAGTTGATTAAAGCATTTAGCCCTGAAGGGGCGATACAACCTCATGAAATTTCCCATCACCACAGCAATCGATTATACGAACGGATCCCCGCACATCGGCCACGCCTATGAGAAAGTGCTGACCGATGCGCTCGCGCGGTTCCATCGGCTCAAGGGGGATGCTGTTTTTTTCCTGACGGGCGTGGACCAGCACGGGCAGAAGGTCCAGCAATCCGCGCAGATGCAGGGCATTGATCCCAAGGAATTTGTGGACGGCCTCACGGAAAAATTCCTTGAGCTGTGGCAGACGCTCGGGATCCGGTATGACGGATGGGCCGCCACGACAGATCCGCTCCACAAGCGCTGTGTGCAGGGAATGCTCCAGCGACTGTGGGACGAAGGGCATTTCTACCAAGCCAAGCAGTCCGGATATTACAGCGTGCGCCAGGAGCAATTTCTCACAGACAAAGAGCGCGGGCCGGATGGCGAATTCGGCACAGAGTGGGGCGAGGTCGTGCTCATTGAAGAAGAAAATTACTACTTCAAACTCGCAACCCACCGCCAATGGCTGCTCGATTTCATCGACGCGAGATCGGCGGAAGGTCGGCCGTTTGTCCTTCCCGAGTTCCGCGGGTCCGAGCTTCGAAATGCGGTCGAGAAACTCACTGGCGACCTCTGCATTTCGCGTCCGAAGTCGCGCCTTGAATGGGGAATTGAACTGCCGTTTGATCCGAATTTTGTGACCTACGTCTGGTTCGATGCCCTCTCGAACTACATCAGCTTTGCAGGGTATGATCCTGCCGTCGGAGCCGACAACGCGGCTTTCCACGAGCGCTGGCCCGCGCTGCATGTGATTGGGAAGGACATCCTTGTGCCGCCTCACGGGATTTACTGGCCGATCATGTTGCGGGCGTGCGGATTTTCCGATGCGGAGATGCCGACGCTTCTGGTGCATGGATGGTGGAACATTGCCGGATCGAAGGTGAGCAAGAGCACGGGCACCAGCATTGATCCGGCGGACCTGGTGCAGCGCTTTGGCGTGGCGGCCACGCGGTATTACCTGCTCAGCGACATTGCCACCGGACGCGATGCGGACTTCAGCGAGGAACGCCTCATGCTCCGCTACAATACCGACCTCGCCAACAGCCTCGGCAACCTTCTCAACCGCTCGCTCAGCATGGCCAAACGCTACCGCTCGGGGATTCTGAAAAAATCCGTCTCGCCCCTTGAGGCATTCGTGGCGGAGAAATCCGCCGAGTATATCCGCCGGATGGAAGCCTTCGAGACCCATGCCGCCATCGAGGCCCTGTGGGCGATCATTGTGCGCTGCAATGCGTATGTGGAGGAATCCGCTCCGTGGAAGCTTGCCAAAGATCCCGCCGCATCCGACCACCTCGACGAGGTTCTCTATTCGCTCGCCGAAGCACTTCGCATCGCCTCGATCCTGCTGGAGCCGATCCTGCCCGAATCGGCGGACGCCATCCGCGCCCAACTCGCATGGGAGGGTTCCGTCAGCTTGGATGCGCTGGCATGGGGGCAATTGCCCGATGGGCACCAACTCGGTGATCCCTTTCCGCTCTTTCCACGTCTTGAACTCGACCCTCCGTGAGGGCGCTGCGGCATGGAATCGAGTGGGTCGGGCTCGTCTCCGACGAGCGGGACGCGGTGCGCGAAGCCGCCCGGCGCGATCGGGAACTTTCGAGCGGTGCGGTGGAGGGTCGCAGCCATTACCGCACCTCTGACTAAACTTCGCGAGAACATGAGGGCTTGAGAACAAATGCGTCATTACGCGGGACTGGCCCCAGGGTTTGACTGTCACCGTTCGGGACGAAGATTGAGGACAATACAATCCGTGGAATCACGGTGTCCGCCGGGTGAACATCACCGCCATGTCCATTCGCAATCCCATCGCCGCCGATCCAGCCCCAACCCAGACATGGCGATTGCCTGCCCAGATGGAATCCCCGGCCCTTCGTTGCGACCTTGCACAAGGGAATTCCTTCTCCGCGCAAGAATTGTGATTCGGACTCTGCAAGTGCCTCATCAATTTCCTGCTTTTCGCTTTGATTGAGAGCGGCCATTGCCAGAAGAGAATCCGCTGTATCGCGAACCAGTGCCAGTTCAGTGGGATTGGCCTCCCGCAGATGCTCAAGGATTTCCGTTGCGCTCATGCAGACATTATCCTAAATCCGGCAGAAGAATTAACCACGGATTACACAGATAACACGGATAGAGGCAGTTATGACAATCTGTCTGCGCTTTGCAATTCACCTTCCGGGTGAACAGTGCTTGCGTCTCAAATCCCTCCATATCAGTGTAATCCGTGTAATCCGTGGTTTAAACTGCTTTTTCTAGGATTATGCATCACCAGCCCGCCGCGTTCAACCCCAAAGCCGGATGTATGGGAGAAGCGGCAGGTGCTAAGCCGGCACTGGCCGATGCAATGACCGGAAAGTCCTCAGCATGAGGGCATGGCGAAAAAAAGGATTTTCATGAAATGGAATCCCAAAAGACCAGTCACGGAACCGGCACGATTCCTCCGGTAAAGACCGGAGCTCCCAACACTATTTCTTCTTTGCCGGAACCGCCTGCTTCGCAGTCGCAGCCTGTTGTTTTTTCTGGTTGGATACGTTACTTTTCGACTGCTTTTGGGCAGCCTTTTTATTGACGGATTTTGGAGATTTGTCGCCCATGATGTCTGGATTTTTTTGTTGTGGATTTTCGTGAAACGCGGGAAAGGATCCCCCGCAGACAATCATTCTGGCAGATTGCGCCGCAGATGCACACGAAATCCTTTGTGGTGGCAGACACTTAGGTGGGGCCAGGAACAAGCCGACCGATACGTTCTTTCACATCGTCTTGTCCATCCGCAGAACTCGGATACCATCCCCGCCATGAACACAT
>JBBQRY010000222.1:0-4159 GCA_038214335.1 Chthoniobacterales bacterium | reverse complement strand
GTCGGTCAGGAAAACTTTCGCCTGCGGTTCCCTGCGCGTCAGCACGGGCAGTCCGCCCACATGGTCCTGGTGGGCGTGGGTGACAAAAATTACATCCACTTTTCCGGCGGGCACCAACGAAAAATCCGGCGTCGCGGCCAGCCCCTCCATCTTCGGATGCAGACCCGCGTCCAGAATAATGTTCTTCCCTCCGATGCTCAGCCAATAGGAATTGGAGCCAATCTCGGTTCGTCGCGTCAAATTCACCAGTTCCATGCCTGAACAACCTGTCGGACTCGGAGCGTTTCCTCAATGAAAATCCGAATGCCCAATGTCTGTCCCAATGTCTTGACCCCGGCATCCCCCACGTGTCAGGATTTTGAGGTCAGTCAAAATTTTCAAAAACTGTGGACCTCAAAGAAATTCGCACCCTGGTCGATCTCATGAAGAAAAACGGCATTGCCGTTTTTAAAATGGAGAAAGAAGGCTTTAAAATCACGATGAAGACGGGAGAGGCGGGGAACCCCGTGCATTACGTGACCTCCGCCACCGCCCCGGCCGCACTGGCTTCCGGAGCAGCCCCTGCCGCGCCGACCTCCGAGACTCCTGCGGCACCGGCTGCCCCCGTCGGCGGCATCGAGATCAAATCCCCGATGGTGGGCACCTACTATTCGGCGTCCTCGCCCGATTCCCCTACGTTTGTTGCCGTGGGGCAGGAAATCACGCCCGACACCGTCGTGTGCATCATTGAGGCCATGAAGGTCATGAACGAGATCAAGGCCGAAGTCTCGGGAACCGTTGTCGAAGTGCTGGCGGAAAATGGGAAGCCGGTCCAATTCGGACAGACCCTCGTCCGCCTGAAGTAACTCCCATGTTCAAAAAAATCCTGATCGCCAACCGGGGCGAGATCGCGCTGCGCATCATCCGAGCCTGCAAAGAACTGGGCGTGCAATCGGTTGCGGTTTATTCCGAACCCGACATCGACAGCCTCCACGTCCAGCTTGCCGACGAGGCGATTTGCATTGGTCCGGCGGCCAGCTCCGGAAGCTACCTCAAAATCGACCGCATCATCAGCGCCGCAGAAATTGCGGATGTGGACGCCATCCATCCGGGCTACGGATTTCTCGCCGAGAACGCGCACTTCGCGGATGTCTGCGCGAGTTGCAACATCAAGTTCATTGGACCCTCGGCCCAAGCGATCCGTCTCATGGGCGATAAAAATTCCGCCCGCGACTGCGCCCGCAATGCTGGCGTTCCCATCTCACCCGGCAGCGATGGCACGGTGGATTCCGAAGCGGAGGCCATCAAGGTCGCCCGCAAGATTGGGTATCCGGTGATGATCAAGGCCGTCGCCGGTGGCGGCGGACGCGGGATGCGCATTGCCAGCAATGAGGGCAGCCTCGTGCAAGGTTTTCATGCGGCGCGCATGGAGGCCGAAAAAGCCTTTGGCAACGGGGCCGTCTATATTGAAAAATTCATCGTCAACCCGCACCACATCGAGTTCCAAGTCTTTGGCGACGAGCACGGACGGGTCGTGCATCTTGGCGAACGGGATTGCTCGCTCCAGCGACGTAACCAAAAAATCGTCGAAGAATGTCCGTCTCCGCTCATGTCTCCCGAGCTGCGTGAAAAAATGGGCGAGGCCTCGATTCAGCTCTGCGAGAAAGTCGGCTACTCAAACGCGGGCACGATCGAATACCTCGTCGATGATAGCGGAAATTTCTATTTCATGGAAATGAACACGCGCATCCAGGTCGAGCACCCGATCACCGAGGAGGTTTATGGATGCGATCTCGTGAAGCAACAGCTCCAGGTCGCAGCCGGCGAGCACCTCAGCGAACACGTCGTCAACGCCACGCCTCGCCACCATGCCATCGAGTGCCGGATCAATGCCGAAGACCCCGAAAAAAACTTCCAACCCTGTCCTGGAAATATCGACCTCTACTACGCCCCGGGCGGACGCGGAATCCGCATCGACTCCCATGCCTATGCGGGATATCCGATTCCTCCGCATTACGATTCTATGATCGCCAAGGTGATCGCCAGCGCCTCCAGCCGCGAAGCCTGTATCCGCCGCATGTCCCGCGCCCTTGGGGAATACATGATCACCGGCATCAAAACCACCATTCCCTTTCAACAGGCCATCATGCGAAATTCCGATTTCCGCAAAGGCAAATACCACACCGGTTTCGTCGAGCAGCTCCTGCGCGACGGCGTCCCCGTCGTGCGCCGCCCGGACGAGGCGTAGAATTCAGTTCCTTCAACCTAAATACCGCAAAAGAATTGACCGCGGATTACACAGATGCCGCGGATAGAGGCAGTTATGACAATCTTTCTGCGCTTTGCGATTCACCTTGGGGGTGAATCGGGCTTGTGTTCCAACTCCCTCCAAATCAGTGCTATCCGTGTAATCCGTGGTTAAACCTGCTTTTTCTAGGTTCAAGGCTCGTTCGTCGAACCTATAAACCCAGCTCACGTTTCACTTCTTGGGCGGAAAAAGTTTTAGCCGGGCTCGTCAATCGCTGCGTGGCCAGATACGTATCCTCCAAGTTTTCGAGATGTTCCAAGATGGCCTCGCGGGCGTAAAAAGTCTTGGTCCGTCCCGTCTTCTTCGCCAAACGGTCTAGTCGGTCTTCGATATGGGAATCCAAGCGGATAGCGAGCATGCAGACAACTGCACCCCGCTATACGCGTATAGCAAGTGCTAAAATCACTCCTGCGCGCACGAGGTATACAAGGCAACCAAGGCGGCTCCAATCGCCTGCGAGAGCTCTCCGAGCGAGGCGGTAACGATTTTCAGTGTCTGGCGCTGCACGGGGTAGAGCCAGGGCTCCGCGGCTGCTTCGATGCCGCCGAGATAGCGTGCGCGGAACTCCTCGGTGGTGGACTCGGGATCAATGAGGCCTCCCCCGATCACCACGTAGGCGGCGTCGAGTGCGATGGACAGATTGGCGACGTGAATCCCGAGGGCCTTGGCTTGAAAATCAAAAATCTCCAAGGCGAGCGGATCGCCGGTTTGAGCGCGTGCCCGCAGGGAAAGGGCTTTTTGTTTCGGGGTGAGTTCCGGCTGGGCCAACTCATGGTTCGGATATTTTGGAAGGAGATAATCCAGAAATTGCGGCAGCCCGGAAATCGTCGTGTAGGCCTCAAAGCATCCCCAGTCGCGTCCGCAGCCGCAGGTGAAAGCCGGAAGGCCCAGCAGTTGCAAAGGTGCCGGCATATGGCCGGCCTCCATGCCGCAAAAGGCATCACCCTCCAGCGGGAACCCGTTCTTGTCGATAAAGGCAGCCCCGAGGCCGGAGCCGGCTGCCAGCATGATAACCCCCACCTTTTTGTCGCCCCGCACGCGGGCCGCCTCTCCAACGCCGCCGTAGTTGCCGTCGTTTCCGGTCACCAGTGGCACTGGCCGGCCGGCCTTTTTTTCAAGCGCGCGGGAGTAGTCCGCATGAAACTCCCATCCCACAAACGAAAGGGGAAGGTTGGGCGTGCGATCCAGCACCCCGTAGGCCTGATACGGGCCGGGCATGGCGAGGCCAACGCCCTGGACCTGATCCCAGACCAGATTGTTTTCGGCAAGAAATTTTTCAGCGCCCTCGATCCACCCCTCAATAACAACCTCTTTGCCGAGTTCGGAATTTGTCGAACTCTGCGCCAGCTTGAGAGAAATCGGTTCCCCGTCCGCATAAACACCGCCTGTCTTGCAGGTCGTTGCGCCGCTGTCCGTGCCAATGAAAACATCCTTCATAAGCGGCGAGACTAGGGAAATTCCGCGCTCCAAAGCAAGAAAGAATCAGACAGAAAGAAAGAATCAGACCGCTGAAAAAGCCAGGGGTGTGATGAAAAGATGCGGTTGACGAAGTCGGAGCCGGGTGGATCAGGCGCTCCGTCGCACGATGAGAAATTTCGCGCGGCTTCGCCGCCATTGAATGCCGATCGTGCGACGGAGCGCCCGCTCCACCACCGCACCCGCGTTCATCACACCCGGAAAGTGGACACTTGTTGGAAATCCGGCTTGTTGGCATGAACGTGCCGGTAATAGGGCGTCCGCGAGAGCCGCGTGGACGCCGCCTCGTCAATGATGAGAATGGTCTGCTGGTGCATCTGGAGGACCGATGCCGGACACATGGCGGTGATTGGCCCCTCCGCCATGGCGGCGACAGCTTGGGCCTTGCCCTCTCCA
>JBBQRY010000221.1:0-4168 GCA_038214335.1 Chthoniobacterales bacterium | reverse complement strand
CGTGCCCATCGGGTATGCCATCCCGCTTCACAAGCCGGCCGGCGATTCCGTCGGCCAGGCCAAAGGCCCCTACTACCAAATCTATTTTTCTTCCGGCCCAGCGTATTTCGACACCGGAAAATTCGGCGACCAGTGGGGCACTGGCATGCCCTTCGAAATCACGCCCGCAGACATGGCCCGCGGACGCGAGCGGTTCACGGTATTCTGTGCGGTCTGCCACGGTGGCACCGCCGTCGGCAATGGGATCACCTCCCGGTTCGGACTCGTCACCATCGCCAACCTCCAGCAGGATCGCCTCCGTGATATGTCGGACGGCGAAATCTTCAACACCATTTCATATGGAAAAAATACCATGATCGGCTACGGCGACCGGATCCCGGTGCGGGACCGCTGGACGATCATTGCCTATCTCCGCGCTCTGCAAAAATCCCAAGGCTCCCGCATCGAAGACCTGCCAGAAGCCGACCGCGCTACCCTGGAGGCCCTGCCATGAACCTGAAAAAGAACGCAGTTGTGCCCGCGAATCGCGCGAATGAACGCGAATGCAATCAAGAGAGTTTTGGGGCGAACCCAGCCGTCGGTCTCGAATATGGTCCGGAAGCCCGCACGTCACGTCCTGCGGAATTCTTCGATTACCAATATGTAGGCGGACGCTTTCTCGGGCTTGTGGCCGTGGCAGTGCTTTCGTTCGGAGCAGCCATCGGAGGCGGATTCCTCGATCCCGCCGGATTCGCGTTTTCTTACCTCTTTGCTTTTGGCTGCTTTTTCACGATTTGCGTGGGCGCGTTGTTCTGGATCCTTGTCCACCATGCGGTCGATGCCGCATTTAGCGTCGGCATCCGACGTCAGTTGGAAAACCTTGCCAGCCTGCTGCCTGTGCTGGGCATCCTGTTTATCCCTCTGGTTTTCGTAGCTCCGATCTTATGGACATGGATGCTACCTATAAATGCAGACTCCCCGGACGTTATCGCCAAATGGCCGTTTCTGACTCCGTGGTTCTTTTGGCTGCGAGCGGCCTTTTATTTTGCCTTCTTCTCCCTAGCCGCCACATGGCTTCGCGCCAACTCGCTTCAGCAGGATGTGACAGGTTCTCCCCACTTTTCTTTACTCAATCGACGCCTCTCGTTTGCCGGCCTTCCCCTCTTCGCCCTCTGCATCACGTTTGCTTCGGTGGATTGGTTTATGGGGCTGAGTTTTCCGTGGGTCTCGACGATTTGGGGTGTTTACCTTTTCTCCGGATCAGCCCTCAGTGCCCTCTGCGTCATGGTGCTCATCGCGACCGCCCTGCGCAACGTGGGCTACTTACGCAGGATCATGACCGTCGAACACTACCATCTGCTCGGCAACCTGATGCTCGCATTCACCGCCTTCTGGGCCTATATCGGATTCAGCCAATACATGCTCATCTGGTATGCCAACATCCCGGAGGAATCCGTTTTCTTCGCCCTGCGCAACACCGGATCATGGAACACACTCAGCACCCTGCTTGTCGTCGGACACTTCGTCCTCCCATTCATTCTTCTGCTGCCGCGTGCCGGTAAACGCAATCCCCGTTTCCTGTGTGGCGTCGCAATTTGGCTTCTGCTCATGCACCTGCTGGACCTCTACCTGATCGTGATCCCGGTCCTTCATCCGATGAGGTTTACCCCAAGCTGGATGGATGTCGCCTGCCTGCTTGCCATCGGCTCCACCTTGGCCGCCGTCTTCCTCAAACGCCTCGGCGATGTGCCGCTCTGGCCTCTGCGTGACCCCCGCCTTGCGGAATCCCTCAAATCCTAATGCCTCCAAAAGATTCTCAGATCTCCGAAAGCCGAAGTGCCGCACCCTCAGGGAGCACAGGCGTCCCGCCTGTGACCAGCCCTGCATCCTTCCTGCTTCCTCTCCTGCTGATCTTCGGAGCCCTCACACTTTGGCTCGCCACAAAATCTCCCACCACTACAGACCCCGAAGAGCCCACCCGCTCGGCTCAGCGCCTGAACACGCTGGCAACACTCCATGTGGAAGATGCCATCAAATTGAGCACCCACGCATGGATCGACCGCAAAAAAGGAATGGCGCAAATTCCCATCGAATCCGCTATGGAACTTGTCATCCCCCAGCTCAATGCCGCGCAACCCCATCCGTCGGGCCCGATTGCCTCGCCGACGCCCACCTCCGTCGCTCCGAACTAAACGATGTCAGCGCCGGAATCCTCATCTCCCGAAGAACGTCGGATCGTGGATCTCTCGATGCGCCGTCCCGTGATCACCCTCTTCGGCTTTGCCATCCTTTGGTTGATTGTCGGTTCATTTCTCGGTTTAGCATCCGCATGGAAACTCGTGCAACCCGGGATTCTGGATTCGTTTCCATGGCTGGCCTTTGGCCGGCTGCGGCCCGCACACGTCAGCGCCGTCGCCTACGGATGGGCACTTCCCGCTGGCTTAGGCGTGGCACTCTGGATCATGGCCCGGCTCTGCCGCACAGCTCTGCCATCCACCCGCTGGCTCACAAATGCCGCCATCTTCTGGAACCTCGGTGTCCTCATCGGCGTGGTCGGAATCCTTGCCGGACATGGCACATCCATCGAGTGGCTGGATTTTCCGGGCTACGCAGCACCGATTTTGTTTGTCTCATTTGTATCTGCCGGGCTTTGGGTTGCGGTCCTTTTTCAATACCGCAAACCGGATCCTGTTTTCATTTCCGAATGGTATCTGCTCGCAGCCATCCTGTCTTTCCCATGGCTGTATGCCGCGGCCAACATCCTGCTCGTCTGGTCGCCGGTTCCAGGGTCGGCTCATGGTCCCATCAACTGGTGGTATGGAAGCAATCTTTTCGGACTCTGGTTCACGCCCATCGGCCTCGGAGCAGCCTATTACCTGATTCCAAAAATCGTCGCCCGCCCGGTTTTTAGTGCTTCGCTCGCCCAGTTCGGATTCTGGGCGCTTATCGTTTTTTATGTGTGGACGGGAATGAACCACCTCATTGGCGGCCCCGTTCCGGTTTGGATGATCAGCGTGAGCGTGGTCGCCAGTGTTCTCCTGCTCGTCGCGATTCTGGCGGTCGCCGTCACCCTGCATGGAACCATGCGAGGAGACTTTCATGCTCTCAAATCAAGTCCCACACTACGGTTTACGGTCTTTGGTGCCATGACCTATACCGTCGTGGCTCTGCAAGGCTGCCTCATGGCCATCCCTTCCCTCAACACCTTCACGCACTTTACGGATTTCACCATCGGCCATGCCCACCTCGGACTCTATGGGTTTTTTAGCATGATCCTTTTTGGCGCGATCTACTTCATCATGCCTCGGCTCACCGGCGGCGAGTGGCCCAGCGCGAAGCTCATCCACTGGCACTTCTGGCTCGCGGCGATTGGCCTCCTTCTCATGGTCGCAGCACTGACGATCGGCGGACTCCTCCAAGGGCTCGCGCAATACGATCCGTCCGTCTCCTTCCGCACTTCCCTGGAATTTGCCACTCCCTTCCGTATCGTTCGCGGACTCAGCGGAATCCTTCTTCTTGCCGGACACCTTCTCTTTGGACTGCACTTTTTTTGGATGCTTTGGAAACCCCGGATGACAGCTGCGGGCCCCACACTGTTCGATCTCCAACCCACTCCGGAGGACGCTCCAGAAAGAAACGCCTTCTGCCATTCCTCTTTGGGTTCGGGCTCGCTTTTGGTGCGCCGTGGGCCGGGTTTGTTGTCTATTCCCTGCTCGTGCTGGGTCACCTCGAACCCGTGACGGACCTCGACGCCAACGCCCAGATCCCCGCTCCCCTTTCTGGCCTCGCGATTTCTGGAGAACGCGTCTATGCCGCCAACGGCTGCATCTATTGTCATACCCAACAGGTGCGCCCGAGTCCGCTTTCAACCGATATTCCAAAAGGACTTGGCCCCCGGCGCACTGTGCCCAGAGACTACCTGCGGATGCGTCCGGCATTTCTGGGCACGATGCGCACGGGGCCGGATCTGTCGAATATTGCCCTGCGCCAACCCGACCCCCAATGGCATCACCGGCACCTCTATAATCCGCGCTCGGTCTCTGCCTGGTCGGTCATGCCCGCTTTTCGCTTTCTCTACAAAGTGCGCCGCATCCAAGGTCAACCCTCAGCCTTAGCGATCCAAGGTCTCACCGGTGCTGACGCCCCACCGTCCGGATACGAAGTCGTTCCCACCCCGGAGGCGACCGCC
>JBBQRY010000220.1:0-4168 GCA_038214335.1 Chthoniobacterales bacterium | reverse complement strand
AGGGTGAAGTGTCTGCCTCCCCGCCTGAACGCGAGGAGTCTTTCGGCCGGGTTAAGGAGCGGAGGCCTCCTCAAATCCCCCGCTGCGCGTGGACTTCTTCGCGGATGGTGAGAAAATTTCGGCGGGCCGCTTGAACGAGGGCGCTGCCACCGGTGAGCGTGCCGGTATCCCGCGCGGTGGACTCCAATTGCACGAGAGGGGTGGTGACTCCGACAAATCCGAAATTCGCAGAGCTACCCTTGATTTTGTGGGCCAGTTCGCAGGTCTTCGCAAGGTCGCCAGCGGCGAGGTATGCATCCAACGCCTCCAGCAAGGAGGGAGTCTGCTCAAGGAATTCGTGATAAATCTCCACAAAATCTGGAGTGTATCCGTCGGCCATCATATCCAACTGCTCCCAATCAAGAATTTCTGTCGCGTGTGCCATGCCAGCCGCAGGATGCACGATTTCGGGCTTCCCGTCAAAGCTCAAACACCTTCTGAGCTGAGTCATTCACTGCTGATTGATTTTTGTTCACACGAAGACACGAAGGATTGAGGCTTTCCGGGCAAAGGGGTCTTCATGGAAGCACGCCGAGGGAGCGGAGGGTGCCATTTTTCTCTAGGGAAAAAATCTCGCGGCTCACGGGGTAGTTGGATCCGAGGTAGCCTGAGATGATCGTCTCACTCATTTTTTTGGCGGCTTGGTCTTGGCGGGAAAACACGAGCAGGAGGTAGCGATTCGGCATGGCGACGAGGAGGTCGGGACCAAGGGTGGAGGCAAATTTTTTGGCGAAGCCGGGGGCGAGGACAGCGGAAGCTGTGAGTGGGTTGGTGGATTCGAGGGCGGCGTATTGGATGACGCCGTTTTGGTCGCGGACGAAGCGCGGCTTGATGCTTTCGAGCACGCGTTCCGCTGTGGCAGCGGCTTCGGGGGCGATGAACTTCTGGGCGATCCCCATGAGGCGGCCGCCGCGTCCGGCATAGATTTCTCCATCGCGAATTTGGACGAGGGCCAAGATCGTGCGGTCCGAGCCAGCGATGGGGCGGCGGACTTTGTAATCCATGAACGAGGGTTCGACGATCCACACCCAGTTCGCGGAGGCGGAGACGAGAGTGCAGAGAAAAATCCAGATCACGCATTGGAGTTTTCGCCGTGTTCTGGTATGGATGGCGGGTGATTGCATTTCTTGAAGGAACTCTCTCCGAGGCGCTGCCGACGCAAATCGTGGTCAACGTGAAGGGCATTGGATACCAGATCCTGATTCCGGTATCAAGTTTTGAACGTCTTCCTCAACCGGGCGCACCGGTCAAAATCCTGACCCATCTTGCCATTCGGGAAGATGCCCATGTGCTCTATGGATTTCTCACCCCCGGCGAGAGGGATTTGTTCCGGCTTCTGATCCATCATGTCACGGGAGTGGGACCCAAGATGGCGCTTTCGGTGTTGAGCGGGTTGCCGGTCGAGATGTTCAAGGCGGCGGTCGTGGCGGGGGATACCACGGCAATTTCCCGCGTGAATGGTGTCGGCAAAAAAACCGCCGAGCGGATTGTGCTCGAGCTGAAGGACAAAGTGGGAGTGGCTGCGGAGTGGGAAGCATCGAGCGCGAAAAACAAACCTTCCGAGGCCGACATCCGCATGCACGATGCGGTGCTGGCGCTCATCTCGCTTGGCTACAAACAGGCCGAAGCGCACAAGGCCGTGCGTCGGGTGCTGGACGTCTCGGAGTCCGCTCCGAGCGCGGAGGAATTGGTGCGCCAGGCATTGAAGATCCTGTCATGACCCCTGAAGCGAGTGCCCGCGCGATCCATGCCGCGCTACCGGAGGGCGGGTTGTTCCATGAGAAGGACTGGCGGATTGCTCCGCATCCGTTTCGGATTTCCGAGGAACTTTCCGAAGAAATCGAAAAGCTCGGCTACCGGCTCATGCTGTTCGTGCGAGCCTGCGAGCAACTCTATCGGCTCAGTGCCAAAGGCCGTCGGCATCCGTGGGTGGCGGACCTGCTGGACCGCGGCAAGCCATCCGCTCTGGTGGAGTATCAGCGGGAGCACGGAATTGCGGGCGAAATCCCGAGGGTGCTGCGTCCGGATTTGGTGCTGACGGATGAGGGGTTCACCATTGCGGAGATTGACAGTGTGCCGGGGGGAATTGGACTCACGGCATGGCTAAACCGCACCTATGCGGCACAGGGGCACGAGGTGCTGGGCGGCGCGGATGGAATGCTAAAGGGATTTGCGGGGATTCTTCCCGGCGGGGATATCGTCGTTTCCGAAGAGGCCGCCACCTACCGTCCAGAGATGGAATGGCTGGCCACCATGCTGAACTCCGAGTTTTCCGAAATCGGCGCATGGCGGGTGGTGGATGCGACGGCGCGCACGGATTGGGCACCGCGCCTCTACCGGTTCTTCGAGTTGTTTGATCTCGCGAATGTACCGGCTGCGAAAGAAATCCTGCAAGCGGCGGCAGAACGCGAGATCGCGGTGACGCCCCCGTTCAAACCCGCCTTGGAAGAGAAGCTTTGGTTTGCTCTTTTTTGGCTCAAACCGCTAGAGGAGTTTTGGCGCAGGGAGCTTGGTGAGCGCGCCGATACGGCTCTGCGCAAGGTGATTCCCTACACGTGGCTGGCGGACCCCACACCACTTCCGCTTCACGCGGTGCTCCCGCGCCTCGAAGCGCATTCCTGGGAGGAGGTCGCGCAATTCAGCCAAAAGAAACGTCACTTCGTGCTCAAGATCAGCGGATTTTCCGAACTCGCATGGGGCTCGCGCGGGGTGGTGATGGCGTCGGATTTGCCACAGAAGGAATGGCAGAAGGAACTCGAAAACGCGCTTGCGGATTTTCATCAGCGTCCACACATCTTGCAGGATTTTCATACCGGACGCCTCGTCGAGGCCGCCTACTGGATTCCGGGTGCGGATGGGCTTTCCTCCATGCGCGGACGTGTGCGCCTGTGTCCTTATTATTTTTTGGGTGAGAAGTCCGTGACGTGCGGCGGGGCGCTGGCCACGATTTGTCCGGATGATAAAAAACTCCTGCATGGCATGCGCGATGCCATTCTTGCGCCGACTGCGGTCGAGCAGACGGACCGGACATGAAGACATGGCGTGCGAAGACCGTGTATCCGGTTTCCTCGCCAGCCATTGAGGATGGCATGGTGAGCGTGGAAGGAGGGAAGGTCGCAGGCTTCGGAAAATGGGATGGCCGGCCGGCGAAGGATCTTGGCGAGGTGATCCTCATGCCCGGACTCATCAATGCGCACTGCCACCTAGACTATACCGTGATGCGGGGAGCCATCCTCTCGAATACGAGCTTTTCGCAATGGATTCGCCGCATCAACGAACTCAAGCGCACGCTCTCGGATGACGATTACCTCGACTCAATCCGAGCAGGATTTGAAGAACTCGCGGCCAATGGCACAACTTCCGTCTTCAACATGGCATCCTTCCCCGAGCTGATGGTGCGGATGCGGCCCCCGCCGATCCGCACATGGTGGTTCTATGAAATGATGGACTTGCGCAACCGCATCCACACCGAGGATGTGATGGCTGGAGCGCTGAGTTTTTTTGGAACCCGTCCGGATTGGCTGGGCGGCTTCGGACTCTCCCCCCATGCCCCCTATACGGCATCCGCCGACCTTTACCGCCTCGCGCGGTTCTGCTGCGAAAAATATCGGATGCCCTTCACGACCCACCTTGCGGAGTCTGACGAAGAGTTCGACATGTTCCGTCACGGCTCAGGCAGGCTCCACGGGTTTTTGCAGAGCCTCGGACGTGAGATGTCCGATACCGGACACCAGACTCCGATTGCCCACCTGCTGGCCGAAAGGGCCCTGCCCGATGGCGCGCTTCTCACGCATATGAACTTTGTGGCCGAGGAAGATTGGGCCGCATTGCAAGGGCACGATTTCACGATCATCCACTGTCCGTGCTGCCACGAATACTTTGAGCGTGCGCCATTTCCCATGGAGCGGTTCCTGCACGAGGGCTTCCGCCTGTGCCTTGGGACGGACAGCCTTGCCAGCAACCGCTCGCTCAACCTCTTCGAGGAAATGCGCAGCGCCGCACGGGCACATCCGGGAGTCGCGCCCGAAGCGCTCATTGAAATGGTCACCATCCACCCCGCACAAGCGATCGGATCCTCAGGTCAGCTCGGAGAAATTGCGCCTGGTGCGCACGCCGACCTCATCGCTAT
>JBBQRY010000219.1:0-4169 GCA_038214335.1 Chthoniobacterales bacterium | reverse complement strand
AGCCTCAGGGAGCACAGGCGTCTCGCCTGTGAACGAAAGCGGAAATGGGAAACCGGAGACCGGAAAGAAAGACCCGGAGACCGGGAGAACTCTTTTAAGTGAAAATTGCAAATTCCATTACCAGCCTGCGGTCGTGGCGTAAAAAAAAATCTGGAAGGCTTGTCTTCGTGCCGACCATGGGTGCGCTCCACGAGGGCCATGCGGCCCTCATCCGCTCGGCCCGCCAGCTTGCCGGACCTCGCGGAGCGGTCGTCGTCTCGATCTTTGTGAACCCGACCCAATTCGGCCCTCAAGAAGATTTCTCTAAATACCCCCGCCCCCTGCGCCGCGATCTGGCTCTCTGCCGAGCCTGCGGAGCCGATGCCGTCTTTTCCCCCGCGCCGGATGCCCTCTACGCGCCCGACCATTCGGTGACGGTGGATGAATCCCTTGCCTCCCAGTCGCTCTGCGGACGCAGCCGCCCCGGCCACTTCTGCGGGGTCTGCACCGTGGTCGCCATCCTTTTTCACCTGGTCGAACCCACCCACGCGATCTTTGGCGAGAAGGACTGGCAGCAGCTCACGGTCCTCCGCCGCATGGTGCGGGATCTGCATTTCCCGATCACTATCGTCGGACATCCAACCATCCGCGAAGCCGACGGGCTCGCCAAAAGCTCGCGGAATGCCTACCTCAGCCCCGCCGAGCGCACCGTGGCTCCCGCCATCCACGCCGCCCTCTGCCATGCCGCCCGGCGAACCACGCCAGCAGCCATCGTTTCCGCAGCAAAAGCCCAAATCGCCAAGATCCCCGGCGCCCGCCTCGACTACCTCGAAGCCGTCGCCGCCGACACCCTCCAACCCCTGCGCAGCCGCAAATCCAACGGACGCCTCGCCATCGCCGTCCACCTCGGCACCACTCGCCTCATTGATAATATCCCTCTCCCCCCACTCCCATGAAAGAATACGATTTCATCGTCATCGGCACCGGCATCGCCGGGCTCAGCTTCGCCCTCAAAGCCGCCGCAAAAGGCACCGTCGCCCTCGTCACCAAACGCGGCAAGGCGGACTCGAACACCGCATGGGCCCAAGGCGGAGTCGCCTGCGTGACCAGCCCGGAGGATTCCTTTGACCTCCATGTTCGTGATACCTTGGCCGCCGGGGCCGGACTCTGCAATGAGGATGCCGTCCGCGCCATTGTCTCCGCCGGACCCGAGCGCATTGCTGAACTCATGCGTCTCGGCATGCACTTCGACCGCCGTGAAAATGGCGACAACGAACTCGACCTCGGCAAGGAAGGCGGACACTCGAAACGCCGCATCCTCCATTCTCACGATTCGACAGGAATGGCCATTCAACGAGCTCTGCTCGAACAGATTGCCGAGCACCCCGGCATTGACCTCATGGAAAACCACATCGCCGTGGATTTTCTCACCACCGGCAAACTCGGCTATGCCATGCAGAACAGTTGCGTCGGAGTCTATGTCCTCAATGAAGCCACCGGCGTCGTCGAAACCCTCCGCAGCGATGTCAATGTGCTTGCCACCGGTGGCTGCGGAAAAATTTATCTCTACACCACAAACCCAGATGTCGCTACCGGAGATGGTGTTGCGATGGCATGGCGCGCCGGGGCCACCATCTCAAACATGGAGTTCATCCAGTTCCACCCCACCTGCCTCTTCCATCCGGAAATCAAATCCTTCCTCATCTCCGAAGCCGTGCGCGGCGAAGGCGGTATCCTCCTCAATGCTCGCGGACGCCGGTTCATGGAGCACCACCATCCGCAGAAAGAACTCGCCCCCCGCGACATCGTCGCCCGTGCGATTGATGCCGAAATGAAACGCAGCGGAAGCAAGTGCGTGTTCCTCGACATCACCCACAAACCCGCCGATTTCGTCAAATCCCGGTTCCCTCTCATCTACGAAACCTGCCTCGCCAATGGCATCGACATCACCAAGGAACCCATCCCCGTCGTGCCCGCAGCCCATTACCAATGCGGCGGCGTGCGCACCGACCTCAATGGCGAAACCTCGCTGCGCGGGCTTTTCGCCGTCGGCGAAGTCGCCTGCACCGGACTCCACGGAGCCAACCGCCTCGCCAGCAACTCCCTGCTCGAAGGCCTCGTCCTCGCCAGCTCCGCCTTCGAGAAAGCCACCCGCAACCGCCCCCCCCGCGTGGCCTTCGACCTCCCGGAATGGCGTCCCGGCCAAGTCACCGACCTGGACGAAATGGTCGTCATCTTTCACAACTGGGAAGAAGTCCGCCGCCTCATGTGGGACTACGTCGGCATCGTCCGCACCGACAAACGCCTCCAGCGCGCCGCCACCCGCCTCCGCAACCTCCATACCGAAGTCCAAGAGTTCTACTGGAATTTCAAAATCACCACCGACCTCCTCGAACTCCGCAACCTCGTCACCGTCGCCTCCCTCGTCGTCGATTGCGCCATCAGCCGCAAAGAAAGCCGCGGCCTCCACTTCACCCTCGACTACCCCGAACGCGACGACGCCAAATTCCTCCGCGACACCACCCTCCGCCGGACGTGAGTTGCATCTGCCGGGAAGAGCAGAACAAGATCAGCCCCCTTTCCTAGGTCAGGGAGGGTCGAGCGTCTCATACGAAAATCAGGTCGGCGTCCACTAGGAAGGAACCCGGGGATCGGTTTGGAACGGCGCTGAGTATACGGGCTTGAGGGGATGGTGCCGGGTGTATCGCCCATTCTCTGAAAACGGACACGGAAGGCTGGAACCCTTGCTGTAGCCGCCCCGCTGTGCCGGGGCGTGAACGCGCGAAGCGCCACTTTAAAAAATCGGACGCCGTCGTTCCGAACGAGATCGCCACCCACCCGGCGGCACAGCGCCGGGGCCACAACAGAGCCGGTCAGGAAAACCGGGGCTCAATGTGCATATTCTTGCATTTTTGCGATTGGTTTTTGAATTGGACACCGAATTTAAACTTCGCTCGCTGTCAGGGAACAGACGCGTTGCGTTTCACGGGGCGTATTCATTTGACAACCCGATGCAAAAATGTAGCTTTGGCTACATCTTTATGTTTCAGCGAGAAAAGCATCAATTGCGGGATCATTTCCTCAAGCGGGCGGCGGATAACGTGTCGGTGGACGAAAAAATTCCTTTGTCAAAAGTGGCGGACGACATTGGGTTGACGCCGCCGATGATGCCCGGACTGCTTGCGGAGCTGGAGCGGGAGGCGCTGATTCATCGGGATGCTGACGCCTGGCGTCTCACGGCGCGAGGCTGGGAGCAGGGACGGCGATTGCTGCGGGCCCACCGACTCTACGAAAGCTATCTCGCTGAGCATACGGGCCTGGATCCGTTAAAATGGCATGACGAGGCAGACCGGGTCGAGCACCGCCTCGCACCGGAGCAGGTCAACCAGATCGCCTCCAATCTGAACCGTCCGCGCTATGACCCTCACGGAGATGCGATTCCGACCCGTGCGCTCAACATGGAAGAGTTGGAGGGACATTTGCTCTCGCAGGTGCGGAAGGATGGACGGTATCGGATTGTTCACATGGAGGACGAGCCGAGGACTCCATTTGAGAAAAACCTTCGCGTCGGACTGTCACCGGGCATTGTGCTGGATGTCGAGGTCATGAACAATAGCCACTACCTCGCCAAATGGGCGGGCCTTGAGACGCGATTGGATAGCTCACAGTCCGCCGGAATCAGTGTGAAGGAATTTCACGAACACGAGGGACTTCCGCACGGGAACTTGTTTCATCTGCCGCTGGATACCAAAGCGCACGTGCATTCGATTTCCCCTGCGGTGCATGGGCTCCAGCGCAGGCGCCTGTTGGATCTCGGTTTCGTGCCAGGCAGTTGCGTCGTCAAAGAAGGATCTGCGGCCTTCGGTGGGCCGATGCGGTTCCATGTCCGAGGCACCTCGCAGGCCCTGCGATCCGAAGTCGCGGAGAAAATTTTTATCAAAGAAAAAACCTATGGCCGAAGCGACTCTTAATCCCCCCGCCAGCAGTGCCTGCGAACGCTGCCCCTCGTGGCGTCCGGGCGCCCTTAAGAAGCTGGGTCTCAACATGGATTCCTGGGACTTCGTGGTAGCGTTGGCGGGAAATCCGAACACCGGCAAGAGCACGGTCTTCAATGCCCTGACGGGACTACGCCAGCACACCGGCAACTGGCCGGGCAAGACGATCTCGCGGGCGGAAGGCGGATATTCTTT
>JBBQRY010000218.1:0-4199 GCA_038214335.1 Chthoniobacterales bacterium | reverse complement strand
CATTGCGCCCGATTTCCGGGTAGTCGACATCGTGGTTCGAACCGACCGTGCAGTTCTGGTAGACAAGGAAAAAGTCCTCATACTTGGCTCTCCCGAGGACCGTTCCAACCGGATGACAGAACAAAAAGATCGCGGGGAGTTCGACGGCATAAAACGCGTCGACCCCATGCAGGAGTTTATTTAGCGAAAAAACCTTGTCGCACGCCGGAATACCTCCGTGCCTCCGATATATCTCGTTGGAAAGGATGTAAAGCAGCATGGCATACTGGTCGCCGTGCAGGTGGTTGAATGCGGCTTGACCGTCCACCCGAAAATATTTCGCAGAGATGTGACGGAAGCAGAATTCCAGCCGCTCCAAGGCCGCTGGCAGCGTATTCTGAACCGACCACAGCTCTCCTCCGTCGGGAAAAAAGTGCGAGAGCTGCCGTCCGATATAGTCGGCGAGGTCGTTTGGCGCGAGAGACGTCATCATTCTGGTTATGGCGGTCAGGCGGATGCGTTTTCCACTTCGGCCCAGCTGGCCAGGTTCACACCCTCGTCCAAAAGTTGTTTCCTTGCGCTCTGCAATCCGTCCCCGACAAAATTAAACAGGTGGGCAGTGGCGACCGCGTCCACGCGGCTATCGGCCAACCCCTCGGCAAGATGCCGTGCATTACCTGCTCCACCAGCCAGAATGACCGGTCGGGAAAAACCTGCGGACAACAGGCCGAGGGTTGAGATGTCGTAGCCCTGACCGGTTCCGTCACGGTTCATGGAATTGAGATACAACTCGCCGAATGGCAGTCTCTCGACGACGGAGAGGTTTTGCAGGGCCGAACCTTCCAGTCCTTGCCCTCCATTGGAATGAAAGCAGCGGTAATCACCGCCGGATGCCATTTGCACGTCAACCGACGCAACAACGCACTGCTGCCCGAATTCGGAAGCGAGGGCGGACACCAGATCCGCATCCTGAAAAAGCGGCGTGTTGACCACGGTCTTGTCGGCTCCCGACCGGAGCAGCTCCCGCGCCTGCCGCACACTCCGGATCCCCCCGCCAGCGGCGATAGGTACAAAGCAGCCCTCAGTCAGTCTCTTCAGGCTCTCGCAGAACGCCTCGAAGTCCTTTTCGCCGCGCGAAACATCCAGCACGATCAACTCGTCAATCGCGAAGGCGATTTTCGAAAAGTTATAGTTTTTCTCCAGCCACAGAATGTCACCCACCCGCTGAAGCCGGAAATTACGGCTCAGCATGAACTGGCCGTTATCGTAGAGCAGGGTAAAGATCAGGCGCTTGCGCAGCATGGGTCAGACGGCTAGGAAATTTTTCAGCAATGCCAAGCCGTTGGTCTGGCTTTTCTCGGGGTGAAACTGCACGCCAAAGACGTTCTCCCTCTCGACCGCAGCGGCAAAATCTACGCCGTGGTTGCACCGGGACACCCGTGCGCCCGGAATGTCGGCTGGCATCCGGTAGGAATGCACAAAATAAAAATCCGGTTCCTCCGGAAACCCTTGGAAGAGCCGCGAGCCGGGTGCCGGGACCACCTGGTTGAAGCCGATGTGCGGGATCTTCCTTCCGGAAAGCTCCGCAGACGTGAAGGGGTCCACCCGCTTATCGATCAGCCCGAGGCCTTTGGTCTCGCCGTCCTCGGTCCCCACGGAACCGAGTAGCTGCATCCCGAGACAGATGCCCAGGAGCGCGCTGCCTTCCTTCAGCACAGCGTGGCGGATCGCCTCATCCATCCCGGAAGACTGGAGGGATTCCATCGCCCGGCGGAAGGACCCGACGCCCGGGAGGACCAAGCGGCGCGCACGCATAACCCGGCCTGGGTCCGAGCAAACTTCCGGGGTGGCACCGAGGAAGCGGAGCGCGCTCACCACGGACCAGATATTGCCCATGCCGTAGTCGATCACGAGTGTTTCGGAGACACCCATCTAGCGCGCGGAAAAGAGCGGCGCCCACCGCCCGCCGGATTTGGCGAACAGGTCCCTGTTCACCCATTTGTCGAGGACCGCATCGAACTCCCCAGGAGTCATCTGGTAGTAGTCGAGATACGTCTCAATAAACTCCTCCGGGTAGTGGCCGTCGTAGAGCCGGACCAGGTTGATCGCCTGGTCGCGTTTCATCGCGCCGCGGCGGATTTCAATTCCGGCATCCTGGGTCGCCCGCCCGAACCCGAATTTCAAATACATCATGTAAGTATGAAGAGCATAGAGCGCTTGGTCGTTTTGCGAGAAGTTGGTAAACGTCCCGGTGTTGTTTGCTTCGGCTTCCTGCAGCCCGCAGTGCTCCTTGGCGACCAAGTAATTCCTGTATGGATCCCACGATTCGAAATACGACCAGTGCGTGATATGAAGTTGCCGACCGGCGAGTTCGGCCTCGGACGGAAAAAGAAAAAAGTAAAGCTCCGAATCGGACAATCCGGAGGATCGGAGAACTTTTTCATGGCCTCCCTCGAGGTAAATCCGCTTCATGTAGTTGATATCATACATGGCACGGTTTTGCGATTCCGTTGATCCTCCGTATTCGACTTCACCGTCTTCCCCGTAAAAAAGCAGCGGTATATTCAGATTCACAGCAAGCCTCACCACACCCGCCTGAATGGCGATCAGCCAGCCATAATAGGGAAATCCTTTTTCGATGAATCCCTGCCGGTTGAGAATCTGCATGACCCTCGCGTCCGGATTGATCTGGATGTGGTTGTATCCGCTATCAATATAGTTCCGGAGATTTTTGTTCCCCAGATCCAATGCCAGGGCAGGCGTCACGGTTACCGCCAGCGGATGCATGCCATGCTCGTGCTTCAACTGATAAGAAACGTAGGAACCGTCCTTCCCTCCACTGACTGGAACGATGCAGTCAAATCCCCCGGTCCGGGAACGGTATTTGTCAAGGATTTCCTTCAACTCCTCCTGCCTCGCTCCCCAGTCCAACGTTGTTTTTTTCTCCATCCACTGGCAGGCATTACACCAGCCCCGGTCATCAAACGTGATTCTTGGCCGGGTGGACATATTCAAGCAGTTTGAACACCAGAAAACCGGCGGTTCTTGATTTTTTGACATTATGATTTGATCTTTGGTTAAGTTTTTGGTCGAGAGTCGGGAAGGGCGGATCAACGGGAGAATTCGGAGGGCGGAGTTCCGGAGGAAGCGCGGGCATGTATCGCATCGGAAACGCGCCTCCGGTCGATTTCGGTAAGCCCCACAGAGGAAGGAAGCGAAACTCCCTCCTCAAAAAGCCGGTCGGCAACCGGGCAGGAAGCCTCAGGGGAGCGGCTGTGAGCGGCGCTGCGATGCATGGGCTGCCACAATGGCCGGCAGGATATGCCGTCCCCGCCAAGAAGTCCGATCAGCTCCCGGGACGAACGCCCGAAGCGCACGGGGTCCACAAGTATGGTGAAAAGCCACCAGGCGGATCTTGCCCAGGCCGCCTCGCGTTGGCACCGGATCCCGGGCACTGCCGAAAAAGCGGAGGAATAGGCAAGCGCAATCGCGCGCTTTTTCTCCAGAAACTCATCGAGCTGCTCAAGCTGGGCGCATCCGAGCGCCGCCTGAATATTCGTAAGGCGGTAGTTGAATCCGACTTTTTTGTGAAGATATTCGTTTCCGGGTTCTTTGGCCTGGGTCGAAAGGTATCTCACCAGTCGGCAGGTTTCCTGATCCTTTGAAACGACCATTCCACCGCCGCCTGTGGTCATCAGCTTGTTCCCATTAAAACTAAAGCATCCGGCGTGTCCGATGGTTCCGACCGGACGTCCGCCGACCATTGCTCCAAGACTTTCAGTGGCATCCTCAACAACCTTCAGCCCGTGACGGGAAGCGATCTCCATAAGTGCATCCATATCCGCAGGATGACCGAGAATATGAACCGGGAGAAGCGCCGAAACCCGTCGGCCGGTTGCGCGATTGAAAAGACTGCCCGCCCGGCTTTCACATCCATGAACAAGGAATTCGGAAACCTGGCGCACGTCCATTTGCCAATGATCCGGCTCCGCATCAATGAAAACAGGCCAGGCCCCGGCATAGCGGATGGCATTCGCAGGCGCAATGAAGGTCATGGAGGATACGAGAACCTCATCCTCCGGCTCGACGCCTACGGCCAGCAATGCCAGGTGGAGGGCGGCGGTGCCCGATGCGACCGCGACAGCACCGGTTCCTGGGTGTCGTTCTGCAAACCGGGCCTCGAACTGCTCCACAAATTTTCCAGCCGTGGAAACCCATCC
>JBBQRY010000217.1:0-4199 GCA_038214335.1 Chthoniobacterales bacterium | reverse complement strand
ACTTCGCAATCAACAGCATCGACGACATCATTGCCCTTGCCGCGCTCTACCGTCCGGGACCGATGCAGTTCATTCCGGATTACATCGAGCGCACGAAGGGGATCAAAAAAATTGAATACCTCCATCCGCTCCTCGAAAAAGTCTGCGCCGAGACGTATGGGATCATTGTCTATCAGGAGCAGGTCCAGCTTGCGGCCAGTGTGCTCGCCGGATACACGCTCGGCGATGCCGACCTTCTCCGCCGGGCGATGGGGAAAAAGGACGCCAAGAAGATGGAGCAGGAGCGGGTGCGGTTCGTCGACGGATGCGTCAAGGAGAACCAAATTCCCCCGAAGGTTGCCGATGCCATCTTCGAGTTCATCCTGAAATTCGCACAATACGGGTTCAACAAGAGCCACAGTGCCGCCTACGGATGGATCTCGTATCAGACCGCTTACCTCAAGGCGCGGTATCCGATTGAGTTCATGGCCGCCATGCTCAGCTACGACGCGAGCTCGACCGAACGCCTGGCCCAAGTGATCGGCGAAGCCCGCCGGATGGAGATCGCCATTCACCCGCCGGATATCAATTCCAGCGATCTCAAGTTCACTCCGCAGGAGGACGAGAAAGCAATCCGCTTCGGCCTTGGCTCGATCAAAAATGTGGGGTCCGGCGCGATGGAATCCGCCATCGCCGAACGCACCCAAAATGGACCTTTTGCGTCCTTGGAGGACTTTTGTTCCCGGCTCGACTCGCGCACGGTGAACCGGAAAATCCTGGAAAGCCTTGTGAAATGCGGGGCGTTTGACCGGTTTGACAAATTTCGTTCGCAGTTATTTGCGGAGATCGAGTCGGCGATGGGCGCGGCGGCGGCGGTGCAAAAAGACCGTGCCAGCGGACAGGTTTCGTTGTTCGGAGATCTCGATATGGTGGCTGATGTCCGTCCGGTCGCCGGGGCGACATCCATCCCGCCATGGCCGCAGCATGAGATGTTGGCCTACGAAAAAGAACTGCTCGGGTATTACGTGAGCGGTCACCCGCTGGATCGGTATGCGGGACATTTTGACACCGGCAAGTTTTCCACGATTGCCGCTGCGCAGGAAATTGCGGAATCCGGCTCGCTCAAACTTGCTGGACTCCTCGTATCCGTCGAAAAAAAGTTTGCAAAAAAAAGCGGAAAATCATTTGGGGTGATTGTGTTGGAAGATTTCACGAGCAGCTTGGAAATGACCCTCTGGGAGGAAGTTTTCTCAAAAAACATGGCCCTTTTGGAGCCGGGCGCCGCAATTTCCGCGAATGTCCGCATTTCCCGTCGCGACGACAACCTGCGCGCCTCGGCGACCTCGGTGGCCGCACTCACTCCAAAAGCCTCGGTCCGCGCCATCCACATCCGGCTCGCCCGCGAAAAGCTTCACGAGAAGGACCTGCACAAAATCCTTGAGATCCTTCGCAGCCGGCCGGGCAAGCGTCCTGTTTTCCTGGAAATCGTGCGGGCGGACGGATGCAGTTTCGAGTTTCCCGTCGCCGAGGACATTGCAGTCGGCGACGAGCGCGAGCTGCTGAGCGACTTGGCCGCCTATCTCGTCTGAGCCGACCGGTCAGCGTCCGTGCTCGAGCCGCTCCGCGAGCTTCTCGGGCAATCCGGCCGCGCGGATGGCCGCCTGGGCGCCTGCGATATCATATTCCAGACGGCGCAGCTCCACTTTGTTGGTCACGCTGTCAAAGATGCAGTATGCCGAACGCCAGTCGCCATCCCGGGGCTGGCCCACGCTTCCGACATTGATCAGGTATTTTTTTCCTGGTTGAAGATCCAAGGAATCCAGCGGCATCGTGCGCACGCTGCCATCCCGGATGTAGGCCTTCGGCGAATGCGTGTGGCCGATGAAGCAGAGCGAGGTGTGCTGGTAGCTGAAACTCGCGGCGGCATCGAGCTGGTTGAAAACGTAGCCCCACTTGTGCGGAGTATCCAACGTCGCATGGACAATCGTAAAATCCCGCACTTGGCGCTGAAGCCGCAACGTGCGAAGCCATTCCTTGTCCTCCTCCGTGAGCTGATCCCGCGTCCAGTTCATCGCCTCTTCGGCCAGCGCGTTGAAGCCTTCTTGGAATCCGAACATCGAAGCCTGCTCGTCGTGGTTTCCTTTCACGACAGGACACTCCAGGCCGCGCACAAGGCTCAGGCATTCGCTGGGATACGCATTGTAGCCGACCACATCGCCCATGCAGACGAAATGGGTGCAGCGCTCGGTCTCCGCATCGGCAAGAACCGTCTGAAGAGCGTGAAGGTTGGCATGAATATCACCGAAAATTGCAAATCGCATGGGCAAAAGTTTTAAGTAACACTGTGGGGTGTCAGTTCATATCTACCCTTTCCGCGATGGGAATATCCAGTTTCTTTTCCATCTCCTGCAGAAGCGTGATCAACGTCGGCAGGTGCTGCTTCTCTCCTTCGAGGTAGAGGCCGCGGAGCAATTCGTAAGCTTCGCGCTCGCGGCCTTCGCAACGCGCCATCTCGTAACCCGCAAACCGACGACAATATAGCGGCGCATCCGGAAACTCCGAAGCCCGCAAAAAAGCATCCGCCGACCCGCAGTGGTCCTCAAACTTGTCCCGCAGGAGCACCCCCAACTGGAGGTAAAGCTGATATGAGTCGGGATTGTTCCGGATGCCCCGTTGCAGGATTTCCTTGCCGAGCTCGAAATACTGGCGCTGCGCACGAATACGAAGGGCTTCGCTCGGTTGCTTCTCATCCTGCATCGCCGCCACGCTGGCATTGTAGGCCATGTGCCAGGCCGACAGGTCCCAATACAGCAGCGAGCGCGGCTGCAAGGTCGTCACCGTGTCGATGATCCCCGCCATCCGTCCCCACTCGGTATTCTCCCACGCCGTGTGCAGATCAATCCACAAGAACGCTGCCAGCGGCGAACGGAATCCGCTCAATGCCGCCAAAAACCCGCTCTGCCCAATCCGCTCACGAAGATCGAGGTTCAAAGCCGTGCTCCGAAAATTGGCGGCTTTCGCCTCGGACGCCAAATGGGCCTGAAACGGGAGCAGTGCCGCCCCAAATCCCGCCAAGAGGACCACCGTCAGTGACCGGCGGAACTTCATAGCTCACGCCCCGCGAACACAATCGCCGCAAGGAAAAAATACACCGCCACATAGAGTCCGCCCAACGCCAAGGTCTGCGCAAACATCGCCCCCGGGATGGCCACCCCGGCAATGACATCGTCCACAAAATTGAAAGCCTGCAAGTCCGGAAACAGGAGGGCCACGAGTGCCGCCAGCAGCCGCGACCACCAGTGAACGTCACCTCCCGCCACCCAGAAATCGCGCGCCGTGGACTGCAGGTGACCAATGAAATAAATCGCCGTGGCCATGAGGATGGCGAAAAGTCCAGAGGTCGCAAACGTCGAGAGAAACAGGGTCAACGAAGCCAGCAGCGCACTTTTGACAAAGATGATCAGGATACCCGGAAACAGATTCGCGTTGAACGTGCCGGCCGTGATTTCCTTCAGCGCCGCGGCCAGCTCCTTGGGATCGGCCCCCGCCAATTGTGCCCGGGTTTCCGCCAGCACACTGTGCTCACGCAGCCAAAGCACCGCGAAAAACAGCACGCTCATCAGCGCAATCGACAGCGCCAGCAGCAGAAGAATCCCTACCAGCTTGCCGAGCAAATACGAAAACCGCGGAACTGGCTTGGCAAGAATCGTATAGATCGTCCGGTCCTCGATATCTTTCGGCAAAAAATTTGCCGTGGCCAAAATCGCCAGAATTGACGAAAAGACCGACATCGCTCCCAGAGAAATGTCTTTCAACATCTGGAACTGCTCCTGAAACGAAAACTTCGCAACAAACGCCGAGTTCCCAATGATCAGCAGTGCAAAAATCAGCAAAAAGTAGAACACCTTCATCCGCACCAGCTCGGTAAACGTGTTCCGTCCAATCGCCCATGTGCCTTGCAGAGATTTCATATCGTCGTTCCCCGGAAAAGAAATTCAGCCATCTTGCCGCCGAGTATGCGAAATCCCCCCGCCCCTGTCCAGCGCTTGCCGTCATCCCTAAAATCTTGAGTCGCCGGCTCCTGCCCAGCCTGCGGAACTTTTTCGATCTCTATCTTCCTCTTGCTGACAAAGCTCTCCTTTACAACTCCACCTTGCATACACCACGCTTGGTGGCAACCTGGGAAGACGCCCAATTGTTAGTCCAATCATCCGCCGATT
>JBBQRY010000216.1:0-4201 GCA_038214335.1 Chthoniobacterales bacterium | reverse complement strand
AGGCGCCGACGATTCTCACACCTCATCCCGGTGAGATGGGCGAACTGATGCAGATCTCCATTGAAGATGTGCAAAGCGCACGAATGGAAACTGCCAAAGCCTGTGCGGAAACATTCCATGCGATTGTCGTTCTCAAAGGGGCGCGCTCGATCATCGCACTGCCGAACGGAAAGCTCTTCGTGAATCTCACGGGCAATCCCGGCATGGCGACCGGCGGCAGCGGTGATGTTCTCACCGGCATCATCGCCGGGCTATTGGCACAACTCAAAGATGCGCAAAGCGCCGCACTGCTCGGCGTTTACGCGCACGGCTTAGCGGGTGATGTCGCTTATGATCGCCGAGACAACGGCCTGATCGCGAGCGATCTCACGCATGAATTACCCGCTGCCTTGAAGGAATTAAAACGCTGCGGCGAGCAGCCTCAGAAGCGATTGCAAAGGTTGCATGATCTCACGCACTCAATCAAACTCCGTCCCCTTGGTTGATCCTTCTGAATCATCGCAAAGTTTCACACCTTCTACCATGAGTTTCTCTTCGCTCTTGTTCTGATTGTTCCGTCGAGTGCGCTCCTGCGGTATGGTATGAGAAGGCTTCAGCGGAATGAGCCGAATGCCCGAAGTCTCCAGGGTGGCGCTCTCCGGCACAATACCGATGCCGTCTCCAGCTTCCACGTATTGCAGAATTGTTCCGATGGTGCTCGGACTGTGGATGAGGCGAGGAACAAATCCCGCTTCCGAAAAAGCGGCCTGAATGGCATCATACGATCCGTTTCCTTCGCGACGTGCGAGGATCACGACTTCTTGATCGGCGAGCGATTTCCAGGTCAAGGAAGCCTTGCCAGCAAGCGGATGCTCCGACGGCAGAGCCGCCCGTGTTTTAAAGTCAGCGAGTGAAGCCCAGCCCTTCGTGAGCCAAAACCGGGCGAGTGAGCCCGATCAAGAGCCGGGGCTTGGGAAACCATTTCCCACACCCTTTCCGGGGTTCGCTCTTCAAGAGCGGTAGACACTCCGGGGTGGTTCTGGCGGTAAGCCTGTAATAATCGCCCAAGAAAGTGCCGGGTTGGCGGACCGATCTACCCGAGCCGCAGCTCGCCGTCGGCCCCGGCAGCGTTACGGCGCACCCGACGAAGCGTCTCCTCGATGCGCTCGAACAAAATCGCGGCGTCCCGCAGCAAGATGGAGCCGGCCGCGGTCAGCCGCAGCTTGGTGCGGTTGCGGTCGATCAGACGAACACCCGTGAATCGTTCCAGTTCCTGCACCGCGCGGCTGAGGGCAGGCTGGGCGATGTGCAGACAGCGGGACGCTTTCGTGAAGCTGAGTTCCTCCCCGACCGCCTGAACATACGTAAGATGACGGAGTTCCATCGATGCCCGCTGGGCATAGAAGCAATATCAAAACCCTATTTCTGTTACAAGTGTAATGTGGTTGAGTAGCGACCGTTCCGTTTTGCCCTTCTCGTTCGTTTTCGCTTCTCGGGTTTTCCTCGGATTCCTGTTATGAACAATACCCAACTTGCCATTCAGTTTTTTCTTCAGATCGTCGTGATCCTGGTCGCTTGTCGGCTGGTGGGCATGGTCGCCGCCCGCTTCGGCCAGCCGCAGGTCGTGGCGGAAATGATCACCGGTGTGATGTTGGGACCATCTCTCTTCGGGCTCGTGGCACCGGAGTGGCAGGCCTGGCTGTTTCCCTGGGATTCCTCCCAAAGCGCGCGAGACACGTCGAGTTATCTGTTTCCCGCCTCTCAACTCGGCCTGGCACTTTACATGTTCATCGTCGGGATGGAGTTCCGGACGGATATCCTTGGCCGACGGTTGAAAAGTTCGATTGCAGTGTCACTCGCGGGTATGGCGTTTCCATTCGCGCTTGGTGCCGGCCTCGCCTCGATCTTATACGAACACACCGAGCTTTTCCCCGAAAAGACTTCGCTGATGGAAGCGATGTTGTTCCTGGGGGCATCGATGTGCATCACCGCCTTCCCGATGCTGGCGCGGATCATCCATTTCAAGGGACTGGCGGGTACCACGATGGGGACCGTAGCGATTGGAGCGGGAGCGATCGACGATGCGATGGCATGGATTCTCCTCGCAGTGGTCTTGGCGAGTTTCGACGACAACATGGGCGCAGCAGTCACGAGTATCTTCGGTGCGATCGGATATGTGGCAGTGACATTGGGACTCATCCGGCCCCTTTTGGCACGCTGTAGCAAATGGTTCATGAATGGCGGATCGCTGACCGAGAGTGGACTGGTGGTTGGCTTGGCTCTGATGGCCCTCGGGGCTTGGTGGACGGATTACATCCATTTGCACGCCGTTTTTGGGGCCTTCGTGATGGGTGCTGCGATGCCTCGAGGCATTGTGACGCGAGATTTGATCGCCCGCATTCAACCACTCGCCGTGGCGCTGTTGTTGCCACTGTTTTTCACCTACTCCGGCCTGAACACGAAGATCGGCCTACTCAATTCCTGGTTCCTCTGGGGAATGTGCGGTGCGATTTTGGCAGCTGCGATTCTCGGGAAATGGGCTGCCTGTTCCTTGGCGGCACGCGCCACCGGCATCTCAGGCAGGGAAGCCATGGGCATCGGCGTCCTGATGAATGCCCGCGGACTGATGGAACTTATCATTATTAACATCGGCCTGCAGCGCGGTGTGATCTCCGAAGGGCTCTTCGCCACTCTGGTGATTATGGCGGTGGTTACCACACTGATGGCTTCGCCGATTTTCGACCGGCTGGTGGGCAAACGTCTTCCGTGCGACTTTGATGGTCAAAAGACGGAGCCTGATCAGCGGTTGGCTTGAGGAAGCATCGGTTGGTTGCGGCCCGGTTCGTCGTCGGAACTCGGTTGATCGCAAATCTTGAAAGGCCTGAACCGAAGAGCGCGGGATTGCCTCATATTTGACTGCTAAAAGTCCGCGGTCTCCCGCCTGCCCGCTTTTGCCGGGAAACTCTTCCGGCAACGGCGGCCCCTGAACTTCTGCGATGCCGGTCGGCACTATCGAAGAACCCTTCTGGAAGAGACAAGCGAGCCGTTCCGGGCGGTGAGGTCCCTCGGATTCGAAATGAAGTGATGGATTTTCCGCTTGCTCAGGCCGAACTTCCCGCGTAATGTCCGCCCCTTCCCGAAGCGGAGCCGTATCATGAAAGCCGACATCCATCCCGATTACAAGCAAGCCACCATCCAGTGCACTTGCGGCAACGTCATGCAGACGTTCTCGACGGTATCGGATCTTCGGGTAGGTATCTGCTCGAAGTGCCACCCTTTCTTCACCGGTGAACAGCGCTTCGTGGACACCGCCGGACGCGTGGACAAGTTCCAGAAGCGTTTCGGCTCGGAAGCCACGGCACGACGCACTCGTCCCAAGCTTTCCGATCTTAAGGCCTAGCAGCCTGTCGGACTTAGCCTGCCCGGCTGCGAAACAAGGGATTTCGGCCCGAACTCCCCCCTTGTTTTCGTCATTTGTGTTCACACAAACTCCTCAAACCCGCGAACATTCTGACTCGAACCCTTCGCTTCTCGCTCTAACGTTCAAAGTCCGACAGACTCCTAGCCTGGTCACTCCTGAATTTTCTGACGGTGATCGCGTTCGCTTGGACGCTTTCACCGTTTTTTCTTGTCTGGCTCGTCACATCGTTCCCAACACATTTTGGACTACGGACCACTCATTGAGAAAAAACGGAGTCGCATCCCCGAACTGGAGTCGGCGATGGCGACGGACGGATTTTTTTCCGATGCGAAGCGGGCGGGCGATATGACCCGGGAATACAACCGTACGAAGGGGCTGCTGGAAAATTGGGAAACGTTGGCCAAGGCCCGACGGGATTTGGAAGAGAATGCCGCCCTAGCCAAAGCGGATGACGCCGAACTCGCCGAAATGGCTGCCGAGGAAATCCCTCGACTCGCCGCCCAGATCGAGGCGCTTGAGCAATCGGTCCAATACGCCCTCCTGCCCCATGATCCGACCGAGGACCGCGACGCCATCGTCGAAGTGCGGGCCGGGACGGGTGGCGATGAAGCCTCGCTGTTCGCCGGGGATTTGTATCGCATGTATCAGCGCTACGCCGAATCGCGGGGATGGAAAGTGGAGCCGGTCGAGGCCAGTCCGTCGGACGTGGGTGGCTTCAAAGAGGTGGTGTTTAAAGTGACCGGAGAAGAGGTCTTCCGATTTTTGAAATACGAGAGCGGGGTGCATCGGGTCCAGCGGGTT
>JBBQRY010000215.1:0-4226 GCA_038214335.1 Chthoniobacterales bacterium | reverse complement strand
TCATGCCAACCCGCGATCTTTCGTTCAATATCGGCCACCGCTATATCGACGGAAACAACTTCTTTGCCGACAATAGCCAGATCAACTTTTCGACGTATTGGCGGGTCAACGACCACTGGGCGGTCAGCCTCTACGAACAATACGAAATGGTATCCGAAGTGCTTCAATATCAGCGCTATATGATCCATCGTGATCTGTCGAGCTGGATTGCCTCCATCGGAGCCGAAGTGCGTGACAACCAAGGCGGTGAGCGCGATCTCGGACTTCTGCTCGTGATGACGCTCAAAGACGCCCCGCAGGTCACGCTTCCTCTGGCCTTCAGCCAGAGCACCGACCCCATCGCCCCATCCGGGCAATAGGCTCAAAATCCCCGGAGCTTTTTGCACTGCGGCATCCGCACGCTGAAAATTTTCTCACTACAAATCAACCCCATCCTCAAAATATGAAACTCTGTATTATCGGTTCTGGCTATGTCGGTTTGGTCTCGGGTGCCTGCTTCGCAGAAGTTGGCCACACGGTCATCTGTGTGGATAACGACCAGCGCAAAGTGGAATCACTTCTTGCGGGCAAAGTGCCCATCTATGAACCTGGGCTGGAAGACCTCATCCACAAAAATGTGGCCGCCAAACGCCTCAGCTTCACCACCAGCACAGAGGAAGGGGTGGATCAATCGGAAGTCGTTTTCATCGCCGTGCCGACCCCGCCCCAGGCAGATGGCAGCGTGGATCTGAGCTACATCGAAAAAGTCGCCCGCGAAATTGCTGCGGTCCTCAAGCCCGGGGAATACCGTGTCATTGTCGATAAGAGCACGGTGCCAGTGAAGACCGGCGAGAAGGTTACCGAGACCATCCGCCGCTACAACAAAGACGGCGCCGAGTTCGACGTGGTCAGCAATCCGGAATTCCTGCGCGAAGGCTGCGCCGTGCCGGATCTCATGAAGCCCGACCGCATCGTCATTGGCGGAAACAGCGAGCGTGCGATCGCCGTGATGCAAAAAATTTATGAGCCATTTATGGCGCCGGTGCTGGTGACCGATATTGCCTCCGCCGAGCTCATCAAGCACGCGGCCAATTCGTTTCTGGCCCTCAAAATCTCCTACATCAACGCCGTCGCCCAAATCTGCGAAGCCAGCGGCGCAAATGTGGAAAAGGTGGCGGATGGAATTGGAATGGACCGCCGCATCGGACGTAACTTCCTCAACGCGGGCATCGGATACGGCGGATCTTGCTTCCCGAAGGACATTGCGGCATTCATCGCCATCGCCGACAATCTCGGAGTTCCCTTCACCCTGCTCAAGGAAGTCCAACACATCAACCGCACCCAACGAGATCGCTTCCTTGCCAAAGTCCGCGAAGCCCTGTGGGTGCTCAAGGATAAGAAAATTGCCGTGTGGGGACTCACCTTCAAGCCGGATACCGATGACGTGCGTTCGTCGGTCGCCGTGGAGCTTGTCAATGACCTCCTCGGTGAAGGGGCCAGCGTGAGTGTCTATGATCCCAAAGGCATGGAAAAAGCCCGCGAGTTTCGACTCATCCAGGGTGCCACGTTCTGCGATGATCCACTTGATGCGGCGAAGGATGCCGAAGCGCTCATCATTGCCACCGAATGGAAATCCTTTGCAGCGGTCGATCTCGAAGAACTCAAATCCCGCATGCACACCCCGCTCATTTTCGACGGACGCAATATCTTCGATCCAGAGACAGTGAGAAAATTTGGCTTCACCTACACAAGCATCGGGAGAGACTGAGAAAGACTCAGGGAGCACAGGCGTCCCGCCTGTGAACGTCATCCCATGATCGTGCGCGTTCTTCCGGATCAGGCTGCGGGGCGGCTACTGGATTATCGTGTGCCGGAGGCACTTGCATCGATGGTTGCCATCGGCTCCCGGGTGAAGGTGCCGGTGCGCACCCGCCTGCTCACAGCGACGGTGATTGAGCTGCTCGACTTCTCGGACGTGCGGGGACTGCGCGACGTGGCCGAGCTTCTTGACGAGAAGCCGATGATCCGTCCTTCCCTGCTCGAACTCGCACGATGGATGGCGGACTACTATTGCTGCGCCATGGAAACGGCGGTGGCCAGCGTGCTCCCGGTGGCGGTGCGGGATGGACGTGTCTCGGAGAAGCGGCGGAATTCGGTGCGACCCGCAGAGGACGTCACCCCGGAGGCCTTGGCGGCACTCGAAAAACGCGCCCCGCGCCAGGCAGAGGCCCTGCGTGTGGTCATGGCTGCGGAGACACCACTTCTGGTTTCGGAAGCGGCACGAACCGCCGGTGTGGCGGAAGGCGTCTTTCGGTCCTTAGAAAAGCGCGGGCTCGTCCGCATCGAATTATCCACCGTTGCCCGGGATCCCTATGCCGAGCGGTTTGTCGCCTCAACCGACCTTTCCCTCAATTCCGAGCAGGAAGAAGCCCTGCAAGCCGTCAGCGAGGCCATGGCCAACCCCTCCGAATCCAAACCAATCCTTCTCTTTGGAGTGACAGGATCCGGAAAAACAGAAGTCTATCTTCGGGCGATTCGCAAGGCGATCGAGGAGGGCCGCACGGCCATGGTCCTGGTGCCAGAAATTGCCCTGACTCCCCAGACGGTCGAGCGGTTCAAATCCCGTTTCGCCGAAATGCAGGATCAGATTGCCGTGCTGCACAGCCACCTCTCCGATGGCGAACGCCATGACGAATGGCACAAAATCCACAGCGGGATCGCCCGCATTGTCATCGGTGCCCGCAGCTCGATTTTTGCTCCGCTCGAAAACCTCGGGATCATCATTGTCGATGAGGAGCACGAAGGCTCCTACAAGCAGGATGAGGCGCCGCGCTACCATGCGCGGGATATGGCCGTGCTCCGCGCTCACCGTGAGAAGGCCGCCGTCCTTCTCGGCAGCGCCACCCCCTGCCTCGAAAGCTGGCAGAATGCCCAAGCCGGAAAATACCGTCTCGTTCGGCTCGCAAATCGAGTCGATGACAAAAAAATGCCGGTTGTGCGGATCGTCGATTTGCGGCAGGCCGCGCGCCGCTCTCCCGAAGGCGGAATCCTTTCGCGTCAGCTCAAGGATGCCATCGAAGGCAGAATCGCCAAAGGTGAACAGACGATCCTGTTTCTGAACCGGCGCGGGTTTTCGACCTCGCTTCTCTGCGAGGCCTGCGGCCATGTTTGCCAGTGCCCGGATTGCAGTGTTTCGCTCACCTTCCACCGCGCCGCCGGACGCCTCGTCTGCCACATCTGCGGGCATTCCTCCCGCGCTCCAAAGGTCTGCCCGAAATGCAAAGACCCCGGAATCCGCCACTCGGGGGTCGGCACTCAAAAAGTCGAAGAGGCCGTCGCAAAAATTTTTCCGAAGGCGCGTGTGGCTAGGATGGATGCTGATTCGATGACGCGGAAGGACTCCTACCGGACGACCCTTGGGGCCTTCAAGGAGGGAAAAATCGACATCTTGGTGGGCACCCAGATGATTGCCAAGGGCCTGCATTTTCCCAATGTCACGCTTGTCGGCATCGTCAATGCGGATCTCGGCCTTCACATTCCGGACTTCCGCGCCGGCGAGCGCACGTTCCAGCTTCTCACCCAAGTCGCCGGGCGTGCCGGCCGCGGCGAGATGGAGGGCGAGGTACTCGTGCAGACGTTCACGCCGTTCAGTCCGTCCATCCAATTTGCACGGCACCACGACTACGAGGGGTTCATGGAGCAGGAAATGGAGTTCCGCAGCCAGTTCGGATATCCCCCCTTTGGACGCATGGTGATGATCACCCTGCGCGGCACGATGCCCGAGCGCGTGGAATTCTCCGCCCGCACCCTCGCCCTCAAGCTCAAGACGAATCTGCCGCCGGGCGTCGTCCTCGGGGAAGCCGCGCCCGCACCTCTCGAAAAAGCCAAAACCTACCACCGCTTCCAAGTCTCGCTCCGGGGGCCTTCCGCGATCCGGATGTCCCGTCACATCCGCGCCACGCTGGAGGCATTGCCGATGCCGGAAGATGTTTTTGTGGCGGTCGATGTCGATCCTCTGCATCTTCTTTGACCTGCGCTGCATGAACGTCCACCCGATCATTCATTTTCTCTGGAAAAATGCCATCCGGCTGGTGTTGGTGTTGGTGTTTTTGGGCATTCCAGCATCGGCTTTGTATCTACGAAAATTTGGCATTGGTTTCGGAGCTCCCGAAGCCCTCGCAGCGGCCCTGAGCAACCAGGCGGTCGAGGTCCGAATTGAACGCCTTGCCTTAGATCCTTTTTCCGGT
>JBBQRY010000214.1:0-4228 GCA_038214335.1 Chthoniobacterales bacterium | reverse complement strand
TGGCTTCGTGTTCCAAGACTACGCCTTGTTTCCCCACCTGAGCGTTGCCCAAAATACCGCCTACGGTTTGAGTGCGCTTTCACGAAAGGCCTGCGCCGACCGAGTGCAGGAGACGCTCGGCTGGCTCGGACTCACTGAGCTTGCCCACCGTCGACCCTCCGAGATTTCTGGTGGCCAGCAACAACGTGTGGCCTTGGCACGCGCTGTGGTGCGACAGCCTGACTTACTACTGCTCGACGAGCCGCTTTCGGCGATGGATTTGCCGACACGCCAGCGTCTGCGTGGAGAGCTCCATGCCCTCCTCGTGAACACGGGAATTCCTTGTATTGTCGTCACTCACGATCCGCCGGAGGCCTTGGCACTCGCCGATGAGCTTGTCCTCATGCAAGGCGGACACGTCATTCAATCGGGCAAGCCCACGGAGGTGTTTAATCATCCCGCCAGCCTCGCCGCCGCGCAACTGCTTGGTGTCGATACCGTGGTGGATGGGGTGGTAGAGTCCCAAGAGGGAGTTCTCGTCCGCATTGTTGCAGAGGGAGTAGCGATGACGGGGGTTTGCGAAGAGAGTCTCCCACGGGGCACGCAGGTCGCGGTCTGTATTCGGGCCGAAGATGTCTTGCTGGCGATTCCCGGCAAACAAAGCGACAGTGCCAGAAACCATCTTTCAGGGCAGGTGGTAGCAACCTCGGAAGTCGGCGGTCTGGTGCGTCTGGAGTTGGATTGTGGGTTTCATCTTCGAGCCGTCCTCACGCGTCTCAGTTACGAAGAAATGAACCTCCGCCCCGGCTCCCCCATTCAGGCGATCATCAAAGCTCCGAACGTCCACTTGATTCCACGACGATAAGATTTTCAAGATTTCCCAAATCATCGCTCCATTTCATCTGACTTTAAACGAGGAGCCGTAGTCTGATCGGTGAGGGTGACGTATTTGGCTGCATGTGGCACTGGACCGTTTGACCGGGCAGATTGTCGATCAGCAAATCGAAAGAGTGAAAGACTGAATTTATAAAATTTAGGATCGCGGGAGAGACGCCAAGCAAGATGATTCAGATTTCCGGCGGTGTGCGCGGCTAGTCGCCTTCTTGGGCGACTTCTTTATCCCAATCGGCGTCCACGGCGGTGTAGCTCAGGCAACTGATTTCCTCCAGCGAGGTGTTGCCGTTGAGAACTTGTTGGAGTCCTTCTTGATAGAGCGTGAGGACACCCTTCTTGAAGGCCAGTTTGCGCATTTCGCTTTGGGGGGCATTGCGTGCGATCATGTCGGCGAGGGCGTTGTCGGAGGGACACATCTCCATGAGGGCCATGCGGCCTTTGTAGCCGGCTTCGAAGCATTCCGGGCAGCCTTGCTTCTCGTAGATAAATTGGGTGTCAGCGGGAATGATCACACGGTTGGTCTCGAAATTTTTCCGGATTTCTGGAGTGATCGGAATGGCTTGTTTGCAATACGTGCAGAGGCGGCGGACGAGGCGTTGCGCCTGCGAGAGGGCAAGGGAATCCGCGAGCAAATAGGGCGCGATGCCCATGGAAATCAGGCGACTGACCGCGCGCAAGGAGTCGTTTGCATGGAGGGTGGTGAGCACAAGGTGCCCGGTGAGGGCGGCATTCACTGCGGAATTGGCGGTCTCATGGTCACGGCACTCACCGATGAGAATCACATCCGGATCGGCGCGCATGAGGCGGCGGAGGCCTTCGGCGAAATCGATGCCATTGATGGGGTCGGTCTGGGTTTGGTTGAGCCCTTCGACTTCGTATTCGATCGGATCTTCAATCGTCTGAATATTGATATTGTCGGAATTGATGCTGTTGAGCAGGGCGTAAAGTGTGGAGGTTTTTCCACTGCCGGTGGGACCGGTGACGAGGATCAACCCCTGATCCCGGCCCATGGCATCGCCCAAGGTGGCAATCTGGCGTGGAGACAGGTTCAGTTCGCTGAGTTTCCGCACACCATCCTGCCGATCCAGAAATCGGATGGTGATTTTTTGGAGATCTTTCCGGCAGGGAATGGCCGAGACCCGGCAGTCCACCCGACGTTTGCCAAGGGTGAGCGAGAACCGGCCGTCCTGCGCATCTTGTCGGCGCTGTCCCATGTTCGAGTAGTTTTTGATGAGGCTCACAAACCGGGCAAGTTGTTCTTCGGGACACGAATGAACGACCTTCAGCTCGCCATCAATGCGGGCACGGAACCGGGCCGTGTTGAAATATTTTTCGATGTGGAGGTCACTCGCTCGTCCGGTGATCGCGCGATAGAGTACCCAGTGGACGACATTTTCGGGCGTGGCATTGATGCTCGAGGGATTCGTGCGCTGCATCTCCTGCACGTCGATGTCCACGATATTTGCCACATCGGAATACGTGAGATCCTGGTCGCCTTTGGCGTCGGATGTCGCCACTGAGTGTGAGCGATCGCGGTTGATCGCCCCAATGATCGCGTCCCTCTCCGCCAGCACTGTGCGAAAGGCCAAGGGATCATTCCCGCCCGAAAGCCATTCGTCCTCGAACGTAAAATTTTCTTTCGTGGCTGAGAGGAGAAAAACCGTTTTGACCCCGACATTCAGGGGATAAACGGCATGTTTTTCCAGAAGGCTTTCCGGGAAAACATTCTGTGGTGGAGCATGCTCGGCATTAAAGCAGGGTTCGCTGGTCGAGAGATACCGCAGGGCCAGTCCGTAATGGCTTGGAAGGGTCTTGATTTCGCTGAGTCCATCGATGGTGACTCCGCTCAGGTCGTGCTTGGCGCGTTCGAGTTTTGTGCGCACCTCGTCCTCAAGCGGGTATTCCTGCATGAGCCACGCGAGGACGGCCTCAGGAGTGCCGAGGCGTGGGAGCGGATTCTTGAAAGCGAGCGGTGGTTTGTCTTCCAACGGCTGGACATCCAGCCGAGCCGTGAAATCCCGGTGGAGGATGGCGTATTTCGATTGCGGCAGGAGAACCGGAATGATGAGTTCCACCGGAATATCCCAGAGATCCAAGCAGGCCGGATTGTAATGTGCACACAACATGAGAGGCCCGAGTGTACCAAAAGGAATCCAACGCTCCGCGGATGGTGGACCTTGTTGCGGAAAAAGATGCCGAAAAGCATTTTCGGCGCGTGTGGAGCAATTGGTGCGGGCTGGGTTGTAGGGAAGAATTCCAAACTTACGTGCCAGCCACTCGAGAGCTTCTTCGGAGGGGATTCCGTTCACATGGGCGAGATGCTGGTGAAGGTCCAGCGATTCATCCGGCATGTTCCCGGTGTCGATGTTGCCTTCCTTGAGGATCGCGCAAAGTTCCTGCCAAGCTTCCTGTGTCATTTTGAGGGAGGAATGGGAGTCGAGGTGGGAGGGGTTTGAACGGAGCTGCCCATGATTTTTAGGAGGTCCAAGCCGGTGCCGGAGGTTCCTGCTGGAAGCAACTTGAAGACCCGGCCATTCCACTGGGCGCGGTAGGTCGTTTTGTCGCTGCTCTCAACGCAGGTGGCATTTTCCGGGAGATAGGGTGAGCCGGGAGTTGGGTTGTCGGCAGCACGGTAGCGCAGGGAGTCAAAAATCTTTTTCTCACTTCCCGACCCCGCAGCCAGCACGAGTTCCCAATTGGCGTCGTTGAATCCAGAGACTGCGCCGTTGAGCAGATTGAGGTTGCGCCTAGCAGTCTCGGCCTTCGATCCTTTCACGGCATGAGAAATTGTAGGAATGGCGATGCTGGCCATGATCGCCAACACGGCAATGACCGTCATCATTTCAACCAGTGAAAATCCACGATGAAATGTCCCGCACGGTACGGCTCGGGGCGCCAACTCAGATTTTGGACATGGATTCGACAGTTGCATGCTCAATAAGCGTTGGTGCCGAATGGCCCGGTGCTTATAACCTTTGTCGTGAGGGGGCTGATAGTGGTTGGAAGGGCGTTTGTGTAGCCCGAAGGGGTGAAGGTGGTCAAAGTTGCTTCTGCAAAAGCGATGTAATCTTTGACTAGGAGGTATTTTGCATTGTCGTTGGCTGCTGTTGTCCACGCTGTTTGCGCCGCGTTTGTTCCCTTGGCTTGGACGTATGAGGCGATGGCCAAATTGAGGGTTTCGGCACGTGCTCTGGCAAGGTTTTGTTCAGCATCCTGCTTGACCTTCACAATGTTTGGTACAGCTAGGAAGGTAATGATGCCGATGATCGTAATGGCCGCCAGCACCTCTACGAGGGAAAATCCTTCTGGGAGGGGAGCTGTGGGATGGGTGGATGAAGTTTTCATAGGAATGTTT
>JBBQRY010000213.1:0-4262 GCA_038214335.1 Chthoniobacterales bacterium | reverse complement strand
GCCGGCGACAGTGTCGGGCCCACGGCCGACGGATTCGAGACCTATGGCGTGACGGGCGTTGCGCTGATCACCTTCATTCTACTGGCGGTGCTGCCGGCTTTCCAGTGGACGTTCATCGTGTGGATTTTCGCCATGCGCATCGTGATGATCCCGACCTCGATCCTGTCGTGGAAGATCAACACCTGGATCACCAAAGGCGTGTTCGGCAAGAACAGCCATTTCGACTTTGAGCATCCGCTCACGATTCTCGTTTGGCTCACCTCGCTACTCTGCGTGGCCGTGAGCTATGTGGTGAGTTATTTCATGCTGGCAAACGATTTCCCCGGTCTCTGGTGGAAACTGGCCACGATCATCAGTTGCGGCACGCTCGCCGCGGCGATCATTCCCGAGTTGACTCGAGTGTTCACGAGCACCCGCAGCGCGCATTGCCACGAAGTGGTGAATGCGACGACCGAAGGTGGTGCGGGACTCACGATTCTTTCAGGCCTTGTTGCCGGTAACTTCTCCTGCTTCTGGAAAGGTCTCACCCTCGCGACCCTCATGCTCATCGCCTACGTCGTGAGCATGCCGATCGTCACGGTTGCCGATCCCACAATGGCCGGCGGGATGCTCGGCCAATACATGGGGTATCCTGCCATATTTGCCTTTGGCTTGGTGGCCTTCGGAATGCTGGGCATGGGCCCGGTGACCATTGCCGTGGACAGCTACGGCCCCGTGGCGGACAACGCCCAGTCGGTCTTCGAACTCTCCACCATTGAGCAGATGCCAGGAATTGCCGAGGAAGTGCAACGCGACTTCGGGTTCACTCCGGACTTCGAAGTAGGCAAGCTCCTGCTTGAGGACAACGACGGTGCGGGCAACACGTTCAAAGCCACCGCGAAGCCTGTGCTCATCGGCACGGCGGTCGTGGGCGCGACAACGATGATCTTCTCGCTCATCCTCATGCTCAAAGGCCACTTCGGATGGACCGATCTTTCGGCTCTGAGCATTGTTGATCCCCGGATCATTCTGGGTCTTCTCATGGGTGGTGCCGTGGTTTACTGGTTCGCTGGGGCTTCACGTCAGGCTGTGACCACAGGCGCTTACCGCGCGGTGGATTACATCAAGCGCAACATCAAACTCAGCGACTCGGATCGCGCCTCCGCAGAAGACAGCAACGCGGTGGTGAAGATTTGCACCAAATATGCGCAGCATGGCATGGTGAATATTTTCGCCGTTGTCTTCTCGCTCACACTGGCCTTCGCGTTCTTTGACGCGATCTTCTTCGTCGGATACCTCATCTCGATTGCCATGTTCGGACTCTACATGGCCATCAACATGGCTAACGCCGGCGGATGCTGGGATAACGCCAAGAAGATCGTGGAAGTGGAGCTGAAGCAAAAAGGCAGCGAACTCCACGCCGCAACCGTCATCGGCGACATCGTCGGAGATCCGTTCAAGGACACCTCGTCCGTGGCGTTGAATCCAATCATCAAGTTCACCACGCTCTTCGGTATTCTGGCTGTCGAAATCGCCGTGAACACCCCCCATACGCTGTCGATAGTCCTTGGCTGTATCTTCTTTGCCATCGGCCTCGTGTGTGTTCTCCGCTCGTTCTACGGAATGCGCATTTCCACCCTGCATCCGCAGGCGCACATTGACGCCAATGAACGCCGGGACGCCGAGGCCGCAGCGACAGAAAACGCCGCCTGATTCGACTCACTTGTGGTGAACCGCCCTGTCATCGAAGAGCTATTCTTCGGTGACAGGGAGGCGCCGCGCGACAGGCACAATTAGGAAATCCGGAGCTTCATGGCGGACCGGTCCTTGGCAAACAGGAGAGCTTTGATGTTTTCGGTGCCATGGCGTGGCGCATGAAAAAATCCGTTGAATGCCGCACGCGCGAGAACGCCACGCTCCTGCCAGTCGAAAATCCAATCCGCGACCGCCGAGGGATCCTCTTGTGGAAGGCCCGCGCCGATTTTGATCAGCCAATCCCCGTTGCATTCCTCGTGCGAGCCGAGCGCAGGGCTCATGATCACCGGAAGTCCGAGCGCACAGAAGAAACTGAGCTCGCTGGGCTTCGTCCAGAGCACGTCCGCGTTTCGGATCACTTGGTTGAATTTCTCGAAGTAATCCATCTTTCCGAGCGACACGAGCAATGTGATCGAACGATCCATTTCTGCGCCCAGCCCCAAATCTCGGATAGTCTCTTGGAAGTAGCAGCTCACTTCGAGACGGGTCCCCGCCACCAGACAAATTCGGACTTTTCTCGCCACCAGAGCCGGACGCAGGCTCTCCAAAATCGGTCGCGCCATCTCGGCTTGGGCTCCGGCCCCTCCGACCGCAAAAACAATCGAGAGCGGACGCGTGCGTGGCGGAAGTGGACCGAGTTCGCTGTCGAGCAACTGACGGTATTTCGTGTGAAAGGTTCCATGCGGATCGAGCACAGAGAGCCGCCGTGCTAGGTCGTCACGCACCGAAGTGAGATTTTCCGGCGGCAGAGGGAATCCGGTCAGGAATACGCGGTCCTCGTCCACCCCGTAAAGCGTGAGCCGCTTTTGCGCCCTCGTGGTGGGTGCGAAATAGACGACCCGACTCTCACACGGTTTTGTGGCGACCCAGATCCGGTTGATATCCGAATCTGTGACCACACACGACACGTCAGGCAGTCCGAGATGATCGGCCGCCAGTGCCACGGCAAAGTAAGTGCTCAAAAACGGAATCTGCTCGCGTCGTGCATATTCCGGCACCCCGCGGGCAAACCCGGCTGTGATCATGCGATTCAGGCGCATGGAACCAATGTTCGGCCTCGACAAATTCCGGAATGGATAAAACGGCGAAATACTTTGGAAGTAATCATAGGCCTTCCAAAGCCACGGTCCAACCAGCGGCATCCGGCCCAAGCGCGAGACCGATTCGTAAAACTCCTGAACCTGACGCCACTGCTTTTTCTCGTCCTCTCCGACGACGCTGTCGCTGTTGGCGGTGATAATCCGCTCCCGGGCGATGTCCCGGAAGGGATAGGCTGCCCGCTGGTGACCGTAGCCCATGTCGGCGGTCACCACCCATGCCTGCGAGGTGGTCAGTTTGGATTCCATGCCCGCACAATATCGCGGATGAGTTGGGGGCCTTGATAGACAAATCCCGTGTAAATCTGGACCAATGTGGCGCCGGCGGCCAGTTTCGCGGCGGCGGCTTCGGCGCTCATCACCCCGCCCGAGGCGATGAGCGGCAAGTCGGTATGCTCGCGGAGAATCCGCAAAACTGCCGTGGACCGCTCCAGCAGCGGAGCACCACTCAGGCCTCCCACCTCGTCACGTCCCGCAGGCACGCTCGAATGATCGAGGGTCGTGTTCGTGGCAATCAGCCCTGCCAACCCAGAGCGCTCGGCCAGGTCCGCCATCTCACGCACCGCCTCATCCGCGAGATCCGGCGCCATCTTCACCAGCAGTGGCTTCGAGGCATTGACCTCCTGGAGCGTGGAAATGATCTCTGCCAACGCATCGCGATCCTGCAATTGACGCAGGCCCGGGGTGTTCGGTGAGCTCACATTGATCACGAAAAAATCTCCATACGGAAGCAGATGCCGGAAGCTCGTCGCGTAATCCGCCGCCGCGTCCTCCAGCGGTGTGCGCTTGGATTTTCCAAGGTTGAGCCCCACCGGAATCTTTGGCCACCGGCCAGCCGCCTTCTTCTTGGCAAGGGCTTCGGCCACGGCAGCAGCCCCCGGATTATTGAATCCCATCCGGTTGATCAGTGCCTTGAGCGGCGGATACCGAAAGCAGCGCGGCTTGTCGTTTCCCGGCTGAGCATGCGCGGTGATCGTGCCCGCCTCGACAAATCCAAATCCCAAATCCTCCCATGCCTGCAAAGCCTCGGCTCCTTTATCCATCCCCGCTGCAAGGCCCACAGGATTCGGAAACGTCAATCCAAACACCTCGACCGGTCGCCGCTCCCCTCCCCCAAACATCGCCCTCAAAATCTGACCAGGCGTGAGGCGCAAGCCAGTCAGTGCCAGCCCATGCGCCGTCTCAGCATCAAACCGGAACAAGGCCGGCCGAAGAATGTCGGAATACAGATTCAAGAACCCGATGATACAAATCCGCTGGTCCGGAGGAAATTCAAATCTTCATCGGGCTGTTGTGTTGAGTATTGAGTCGTCGGGCCCACCCCTCTCCCAAAAAACTGGCCCCCTGGTAGCTTCCAGAAAAAATCAGCCTTGCCGACGGCGAAATCGCCGAAAAATCCGCTTTCCCTGCAAGGTATGCCCTCATAAGGTC
>JBBQRY010000212.1:0-4266 GCA_038214335.1 Chthoniobacterales bacterium | reverse complement strand
CACTCCGAGAGCCGGATGCAGCAAATCTGCACGTCCGGTTCGATGAGGGGGAAGGAAGTCGGCGGTCATTGGCCTTGTGCCTCTCATCCCGTGGCTTCCTTCCCTACTCTACCCCTTTTAGTCTCACATCGGTGATTGCATTTCGTCGTCGCAGGCATTAAATTTTAAGCCGCTGGGGATCGGCTTTTTTGGGGTAAACCCGGCAGTCTTACTTTTCATGGGACTGTCGGGTTTGAAAAATCCGCTCTGTCGGTTCTTGGGGGTTCCGGCAGGGCGGTGTTTTTTTCGGCGATGAGGAGTGCGGCGGCTGGACGCCGTTTTGGAAGCATCCTAAAAACGTTCGCCTTCGACTTCGTTGCTGTCTGCGCCCTAGGAGGGAAGTTCTCTCCATGTGAGGTAGCCGTGCGTATCCGCGTAGGCATGTTCATGTGCCATTGAGATTGATCCACTCGTTGCGTTTCAGTTGTGGGCGAGGATATTCAGGTCGTGGGATGGAGTTCATTGTTCGAGGTTTAGTGGAACTGCGGGAAGGCATTGCCAACTGAAAGCATAGCGCGGGATTTTAGGTGGTCAGGTCCAGTCGCCGAGGGCTTCGACGGCAGCGCCGCTGCCGTCGCGCAGCCAGCCGTCGAGCTGGGATTGAGCTTTGAGCTGCTGACCTCGCAGACGCGGGACGACGATGTAGGCGCAGGAGACATCGTGGAGCGAACTCATGTCGCCCCAGAGTTTCTCGAATTGCGAAACCGGATAGACGTCTTCCTGTCCGTGGCCCCAGCGTTTTTTGACATCCTTGAGGGTGATGTAGGTCGGGAGGCGGGTCGAAAATCTTCTGACGGCCGCAGCGGTTTTGGCGGGGTCATCGAGATCCGTGCGGGTGAGCCCGAAGAGTTCGAGGAGTCGATCGATTTCAATCCATGTGGACTGCGAATTGTAATACGTGAGCGCGTATTCATCGTCCTCGCGCGGCAGGGCAAGGCCTTCGACCAGCCGGGGGCGTCCGCCGATGCGGGCGAGGCCGCCGCCGCGATCGTCGATCCGGCGTTCGATCACCTCGAACGTGAGGGCGGCGCCATTCCGCCGATGGAGTCCGAGAAGCGAGGGATCGGGATTCACGCCGACGGTGTCGATGTTGTGAAGCAGGAGCGTGCGGAGCTGGGGGCGTTCGCTCAGGAGATCGCGGAGGGTTCCGTTGAGGAGAAGGTTAGGGACCTCGAACCAGTGCCCGACCGGATGCAGGCATTGGGAGGATTGGTTGTCGCGGTAGTCGCTGCCTTCGCCCGCCGCCATCGCCCAGGACATCAGCGCCGCCTGCACGCTTTCGCGCATTTTTTGTTTTCTCTCATCCAGCACCTGATGCCGGGTCTCTTCGTAGGCAAACCGGAGGTCACGGACCATGGGGATGAGTCGGAGTCCGATGGAACGGCCAAACGAAAGCCGGAGGGGTCCTTCGTAGCTGTAGTTTGCGTTGGCAGCCAGCGCCGCTTCGATCGGACCGTGCGTGAGATAGCTGGTCGTAAAAATGTGCGCGGGCATCGTGCCATAGAGGCGTCCGATCTGCCGCGACTTCGCAAGGTGGGCCTCCACGAAACTGCGATGGCATCCGGCCAGCTTGCAAAAAGGATGCAGCGCCTTGACGACACCGGCTCCTTCGGTCCATCGGCTTCCGGCACCCGCCGCCAGCGAAACGACCGCTACCTCCCCAGCAGCAAGGGCAGCTTCGCCGACTGCGCGCTCGGATTCCCCTGCATCGCGCAGGCTGTTGAGGATTTCGTCCGGACGCACGTCCTCGATCCGGGTCGAGGCCGGGAGGCGGTTCTGCGAAAGTCCGGTGAGCCCGGCCTGGAGGTCGGAGCGAATTTTTTCATGAGCTTCGGAATCGAATCCGCAGTGCGCCAGAAGCTCATCCAAGGATCCCGACTCTGCGGAGACGCTGGCATCATCCTGTGGCAGGAGGTTGCGCACAAGGGGTTCAATCGTGCGGCGCAGGGAGTCATCCTCTGCCGCGCGTGATCCGTAGAGTCCGGCTTCAATTCGCCGCGCCGTCGGCAGCGAACGCGGATCCGCCCGCAGGATCATCGGAACCATGAGGGGGTAATATCCCGGCGGCATGAGCGCTGCGCGCCCCGTGAGCAAACCGGCGCTGGAACCGGCCTCATTGATGGCGAACCGATACACCACCGGCTCCATGGAGAATGGCAATGCGTGGCTGAGTTCGGACTTCACCATGGAAAGGATGGCCTGCATCCGAATGCGCCCCTCGGCAGCTCTAGTGGGATCGAAAATGAATCCCATGCCACCACCCGACATCCCGCCCAGCATCCAGAATCCCCAAAAATCTTTTCCGAATTCCGCCCGCACCAGATCAATCACCTTTTCGGTGAAAAGGGTCGTTGCCCATGGGATGATTGCTTGCAAGGGACCAAAGAAATGACGGGTCGTGAGATCGCCGAGCTTCCGGATATCCCCGGCGCGCAGGGCCGCAAGGATTTCGTCAAACATTCGCATCGACTCCGCGCGTGCCACCCACTCGCTCCGCGAACGGAGCAGGTATTTTTCGGAGACCATCTCAAGGATCGGTCCCACATTCTGGGCCATGCCTCCATGCACCAGCACGAGGCTGTCTTGCAGCCGCTGCCGGGTCTCGGCACTCACCTCGTCGGTGCCAAGGATTTGGTGCGAAGGCAGAAGACGTCCGCGGCTGATTCCGAATTCGGGATCGGTCGGCCCCGCCTCGCATCCGCTGATGATTTTGATTCCCGGCCAGACTCCGCCGGAGTCCTGCCAACCGCCGCCCGAGCCGCCCAGCCACTCGCCAAGGATGGCGCGTGCGGCCACAATCCGCCGCTCGGATTCCGCCAGCGGACCGGTGAGCGACGAGGTCTGCCCGGTGGCCCTCATGCACACCGCAATCAGGGAGCCAAGAAGGTTCGTCGAGACCGCGAGGCGCGAACCTTTTGGGATGTTGTTGACCGTGCTGACGAGTTCGAATCCGTGGCCCGGACCCACCACCCGTGCCAGCAGCTCCGACAGCTTAGTCCCGGACCCTTCCATCCCAATAGGAATGAGCCCCGAGGCAATGACAGCGGCTTTCAGCAGGCCCAAATAATCTTTCGCAAAATGAAACATCTCACCGAGATCCGAGATGTCTGCCGTGGCTCCGAGATCCACGCTGGTCAGCCGGATCACAGGTTCATCAATCACGCGGAACGCCCCCGACACCGGTGGCTGCGGAAGGCCGGGATCGGACTCCAGCGCGAGATCAATCGAGACATTGATCACTCGCGCGCCTTCGGGAAAATCCATGCCAAGGAAAAAAATGTCACTCCATGCGCTGTGCGAGAGATCCATGCGCACGGCGGTTTGCTCGAACAGGATCGGGAAGGGCATCCCCTCTTCGCGAGATTTCAGAACCCGCGAAACCCGTAGCGGGTGGGTCGAGGGATGTCCGCATCGGAACATCCACTGGTTGCCGCGCACCGAGCGGACGCTTCGTCTCACTTGGTCTGCAAGGTTCTGAAGTCCAAGCTGATAAAACGCCTGAGCCAGGCCGCTGCAGAGCGCGTCATCCGGCACACTGTTCCCCGCTGTGCTCAGCAGCTCATCGATCGCTTCTGGAAATCGGCGATCCAACAAATGTTCATGCACCCCCGCCGGGATGAGCCCTGCGGGCTTTTCACCAAGCAGCGGCGGAAGAAAAAACCGGCAGATCGCGTAAAGAAAAAACAGCGCTCTCACGCGGTGGTAGAGGTTGGAGGATTCGCGTCGAAAGGTGTCGAGGGCGAGGCAGGTTTGCCACAGCTCGGATGCGGAAAGCCCGCGCACCAATTCCTCAATCGGCGTGTTCCGCAGGTCGGAATCCTGCGAGGTAATGACATTAATAAACCGGGACATGGCGTTAGTGGATCTCCGCAAGAAGCGAGACGATGCGTTCCAGGAGTTCCCCGCGCTGCTCGCCGTCGAGCGCCAGTGCCAACTGCGCGGTGAGCAGCCCGTAACGCTCATCAAGGTCGTAGCGCCGCCCCGCAAGCTCCATCGCCAGATGGCGCTCCTTGCCCTCCAACGCCGCCAGCGCAGCAGACAGGCTGACGGATCGCGGGTTTGCGGACGCCTTGAGCATCTCTCCGAGAAGGTTGATCACGAATGGCGTGAGCACATGCATGCCGAAGAAGCAAAGGTAGTGCCCCATGCGCAACCCCGGCACAATCAACTCCTGCTCGGCCTGCGTGGGCGTCGGCTTCTCAATCACACTCTCCACTTCGTAAATCC
>JBBQRY010000211.1:0-4302 GCA_038214335.1 Chthoniobacterales bacterium | reverse complement strand
GAAACCGTTCTGTGGGAGGCGGATGTCTTCTGGGTGGCAAAAGCTGGACTGGATCCCGTCGAGTTCCTGAAGGAGATCGGTCCACGCGGAAAGGCACTCCACTTTAAGGATGGCGTGATCAGCGCCTCCGACAAATTCACGGAAGCGGAGACGGCGGACGGAAAAATCATGGTGAGCGACTCGTCACCGTTCCTGCCTGCTGGCGCAGGTCAAGTGGACCTGAAAGCCGCATCCAAGGCGGCCACGTATGCGGACTACATTGCGGTGGAACTCGACAGCTACACCGGCGACATGATGCAGGCTGTGCAGCAAAGCTACACCTACCTGACCAGCAACGGAATCGCTCGCGGCAACAAATAATCACCATGGCTCACAAATCAAAAATCCGTGTCGGCATCGTGGGATGCGGCAATATTTCCCAGGCTTACTTCAACGGGGCCAAGCTGTTTGAGGTCCTTGAAGTGGTGTCCTGTGCGGACATCAATCCAGAAACTGCCAAGGCCAAGGCGGAAGAAAACGGATGCAAGGCGCAGACGGTGGACGAATTGCTGGCCAATCCGGACGTCGATCTGGTGATCAACCTGACGATTCCCGCTGTTCACGCCGAGGTGAGCCTTGCCGCGCTGCAGGCTGGCAAACACGTGCATTGCGAAAAACCCCTTGCTGTCCATCTCGAGGACGCCCGCAAGGTGCTGGCTCTCGCTGAGGAAAAAGGATTGTTGGTCGGCTGCGCACCGGACACGTTTCTGGGCGCGGGGCTGCAAACTTGTCGCAAGATTGTGGACGACGGCTGGATCGGGCGGATTGTCGGCGGGACAGCCTTCATGATGTCGCGCGGACCCGAGTCCTGGCATCCGAATCCGGCATTCTTCTACGAAGTGGGCGGGGGTCCGATGTTCGACATGGGGCCCTACTATATCACGGCGCTCATTCACCTGCTCGGACCGGTGAAAGAAGTCTGTGCGGTGACCTCCCGGGCGTTTGAGGAGCGCACCGCCACATGCAAGGAGCAATTTGGGAAAATTCTTCCGGTTTCGGTTCCGACTCACAACTCCGGCACGCTGACGTTCCACTCTGGCGCGGTTGTCACGGTCACGATTTCTTTCGATGTTCACCGGCACGGGCACTCGCCCATTGAACTCTACGGCACCGAGGGATCCCTCAAAGTGCCTGATCCTAATACGTTTGCTGGACCTGTAGAGGTATGGACGCCGACCGACGGAGAATGGCGCGAACAGGCAATGAGCCATCGTTACGGGATGAACAGCCGGAGCATCGGCGCGGCCGACATGGCTTACGCGATTCTCAGCGGTGGCACCCGCGCTCACCGCGCGAGCGGCGCACTGGCCTTCCATGCGCTCGAAATCATGCACGCATTTGAGAAAGCTTCCAACCAGAAGCAGACGGTCACGATCGAATCCCATCCGCCCCAGCCGGAAGCCCTTCCTCTCGGCTTGATCGAAGGTCGGTTGTGACCCAACGGAAAAAATCTTTCCCGGACGGTGAACGAACCGCATTCGGGAATTGATTTTTTCCGTCAGACGAACAGATTCGGCGGGATGCACGATCCTCGTTGTGACAAATTGGCTGCGGTATTGACCCGGCACTCCACGAAACTCCAAAAAGGCGAAAACGTTCTGATTGAACTTTTCGATGCTCCGGACGAGATGGCGGTTGCGCTGATGCGTTCGGTGCGCGAGGTGGGAGCGATCCCGTATGTCACCCACCACCATGCCCGCGTCGTGCGGGAGAGCGCGCTGGGTGCCAGCGAGGACCAGCTTGCGGTGACGGCGGCCATCGAGCTTGCACGCATGAAAAAAATGCAGGCCTACATCGCGGTGCGCGGAAGCCACAACATCACCGAGATGTCGGATGTGCCGGAGGAAAAAATGCGCCTCATCACCGGGAAGATGCGTCCCGTGATGGATTGGCGGATCAATAAAACCAAGTGGGTCGTGCTCCGCTGGCCAACCCCCGCCATGGCCCAGCAGGCCCAGATGAGCACCGCCAGATTTGAGGACTTTTTCTTCGACGTGTGTACGCTCGACTACGCGCGGATGACGCCCGGCATGGAGGCTCTGAAATCCCTCATGGACGCGACAGATCGCGTGCAGATCAAGGGACCCGGCACAGATTTAAAATTTTCTATCAAGGGAATCGGGGCAGTGACCTGTGGAGGAGATCGCAACATCCCGGACGGCGAAGTTTTTTCCTGTCCGGTGAAGACGAGTGTGGAAGGGCAGGTTTCCTTCAATGTGCCGAGCATTTATCAAGGTCAGGCTTTCGACAGCGTGCGGCTTGAGTTATCGAAAGGGAAGATCATTGGCGCGACGGCCAACAACTCGGCAGCTCTGAACAAGATCCTCGACAGCGATCCGGGTGCGAGGTTCATCGGAGAGTTCAGCCTCGCCTTCAACCCGCATATCCTGCATCCGATGCGCGACATTCTGTTCGACGAAAAAATTGCGGGGTCCTTCCATTTCACGCCCGGTCAGGCCTACCAGATTGGCGGCAACGGGAATACCAGCCGCATCCATTGGGACATGGTCTGCATTCAGCGTCCGGAGTGCGGCGGCGGCGAGATTTGGTTCGATGACAAATTGATCCGCAAGGACGGACTCTTCACGCTTCCGGCCTTGAAAAAGCTGAATCCGGATTACCTTCTCGGCAAGCGGGCATGACATGCTGACCTCATCGATCATGAATCCGCTTGAGATTCGGATGGGCTATAAGTTCCGCAACGCGCTTCTGCTGGCGGAGGCGCTCACGCATCCGAGCATTTCCCTCGAGCGAAAAGACTATCCCTTTGACAACCAGCGGCTCGAGTTTCTTGGCGACTCCGTGATCCAGGTTGTGGTCACCGAGCACCTGTTCCAGATGTTTCCGGATTTTAGCGAGGGACTGATGACAAAGCTTCGCACACGGATTGTCTCGCGCATGGCACTCAAGGAGCGAGCGAGCGCCCTGGATCTTGGAAGTTTTCTCATGATGGGTCGCGGCGAGGAGGCGAGCGGAGGACGCGAGCGCGCATCGAATATCGCTGACGCCTTTGAGTCCGTCGTCGGTGCCATTTACCTTGATGGTGGATTCGAGGCCTCACGGATTTTTTTGCTTCGCCAAATGGAGGAGGTCTTCGCCGATCTCGCCAGCCAGCCCGAGGAGATCAACCCGAAGGGTTTCCTTCAGGAAAAATTGCAATCCATCGCGCCCAACGCTCCAGAATACGAACTGCTCTCGCAGACCGGTCCGGAACACTCCAAGCGGTTTGTCTGCCGGGTGATGTGGAACGGGCTCGAGCTCGCCCGAGGTGATGGCCTGAGCAAAAAAGAAGCACAGGTCGCCGCCGCCGAGCGAGCGCTAGAACAGCGACTCTGGGAAAAACGCCGCAAGCCAATCACATGATCTATTCGTTTTCACTACAATCCATGGAGCTGGCCGTTGGCTTGCTCCTTCTTCTCACCCACGCCTTTGCGCTGGCCCGTCCAGAGCTGACCATGCGCCTTGCTAAGGAGTTTCCCCGGTCGCGAGTAGCGGGAACCGTCCTCCTCGTCATCACGGCCATCTGGAGTTTCCTGCTCGTGCGTGCGATTGATCTCGGAGAGTTTTCCCCGCTGCGGAATCCGATGCTGGTGGCCATTGTCATCGGCAGTGTGCTTTCATGGATATATGTGCCCGAGTTCCTTGCCGTGAGGGCACTCGGAATGATCCTGCTGCTCGCCGCAGAGCCTTTGCTGGAATCCGCCTTCCTCAAGCCTGAGTCCTCCCGGCTGCTGCTCGTCGTGATCGCGTATGCATGGGTGATTGCCGGACTGTTTTTTGTGGGCATGCCCTTCCTTCTGCGCGACATCATTTCCGCTTTTGATCCCAGCAGAATCCGTTATCGAATCGGTGCTGCGGGTGGTCTCGCATGGGGGCTGGCGTTGGTGATCGTCTCCTTCGTCTAGGTTCACCGCCGAAGTTCGTCGTCCTATGGCATCGCGTCTTGATTTCCGGCTTTTGGCCCGCGCATCGAATTCCGAGGCGAGGGCGGGCGTCTTTCGCACGCTGCACAACGAAGTGCTCACGCCGCTATTCATGCCGGTGGGCACGCAGGCGACCGTGAAAGCCCAATTGCCTCAGACGCTGGAGGATTCTGGATCGCAGATCCTCTTGGCGAATACCTACCACCTGCTGCTGCGACCAGGCTCGGAAGTTTTTCGGCGCATGGGAGGGATTCACCGGTTCATGAGCTGGAACCGCTCCGTGCTCACTGACTCGGGAGGATATCAGATTTTTTCACTTCCGCATTCGCGCTCGATAACC
>JBBQRY010000210.1:0-4315 GCA_038214335.1 Chthoniobacterales bacterium | reverse complement strand
CTTGCCGCCCTTCACGGCATCGAAAAGGCGGCCGGACGCCTGTTTCCGCATCCGCTCAATGCTCCGCGTCCACTAGATTTAGATCTCCTGTATTATGAAAATCTGCATACTTCGCTGAATACGCTAACATTGCCGCATCCGCGGCTTGTCCAGAGGTTGTTCGTGCTGCTGCCGTTGGCAGAGATTGCTGGCGAGTTGGTCCTGCCTGGTGAAACATGCACGATACGCGAACTGTGCGATAAAGTTCACAGTGAAAGCGAAAAAGAATCTATTCCAAAACTTGTAAGCCACTTTATTTCATCAAATTAAAAAGATATTTCATTCATGAAGCGTAAAAACAATTTTCTAACAACCATCAAGCAGAGCGGACAAAAAGTGACCTCCCTCACAGCTTACGACTATCCGACAGCCCGGCTTTTGGACGACGTGGGGCTCGATTTCCTGTTGGTGGGTGATTCGCTGGGGATGGTGGTTTTGGGGCATCCGGATACGACGTCCGTGACCATGGAAGACATGTTGCATCACACGCGGGCGGTGGCGCGTGGGGCGGAAAAAACCTGGGTGGTGGCCGATCTGCCGCTCGGCAGTGTGCGGACGGTGGAGGCTGCCGTCCGCAATGCGCGACGCCTCTGTGAGGCGGGGGCCGATGCCGTCAAGTTGGAAGGCGGAAGAGAATGTGTGGAAGCGATCCAAGCGATCTGCGGCGAGGGGATCCCCGTGATCGGACATCTCGGTATGCTTCCTCAGCGCGTCCGCGAGGAGGGCGGATATCACATCAAAGGCCGTTCGGAGGACCAAGCGGAATCCCTGCTCGCGGATGCCACAGCCCTTGAGGCGGCGGGCGTAAGCGCCATCGTGCTCGAACTCGTGCATCCCCCGGTGGCGAAAGCCATTTCGCAAAACCTGCGAATTCCCACAGTTGGGATCGGAAGCGGTCCGGACTGCAATGGCCAAATCCTTGTCCTCCACGACGTGGTTGGGCTTTTTCCGTGGTTCCGTCCCCGCTTCGCCAAGTGCCGCGCGGACATCGCCTCCGAAATCCGCCGCGCCGCATCAGAATTTGTCGCCGAGATCAACGCCTAGGAATCTGGCGGCATCCGTCGCATTGCAAATCTCGTCCTTGGCCAGAAGCTTCCCCACGACTGCAGCGCGAAATGGGAAATGACATTTGGACTTTTAATATTTCCATAACGTGATTATATTGGACTTTATGAAGGACCAATTGCAGCAAGTCATCCGCGAGAAAATCCTATTGGCAGTCGAGACTGCGGTGCCGCGTTTGACCCGGAGAGACGTTACTTTTCCTTCGATAGCAGGGAAGGCGGTGGCAGTGATCGGGATGCGGAGAGCGGGTAAAACAACCTTTCTGCACCAGATTCGGGGAGACCTCATGGCGGGTGGTCGCTCGGCGGAGGGACTCGTCTACTTTAATTTTGAGGATGAGCGCTTGGGCGGCTTTGAGGCTGACAGCCTGCATGAGATACCGGAGATCCATGCGAGATTGTTCCCGGAGGCGGCGAAGGGGACGGTGACCTTATTTCTCGATGAAATTCAACGGGTCCCGGGTTGGGAGGTTTTTGTTCGCCGGATGCTCGACACACCGGACTACGAAATCTTTCTCTCCGGCTCGTCGGCCAAGTTGCTCAGTCGGGAAATTGCCACCTCGATGCGCGGGAGGGCTTGGGAGGTTGAGATGTATCCTTTTAGTTTCGCCGAGTTTCTCCGGCACCGCAGCCATGAGGTACCTGCTGATCCCGCCCGCCTCACCTCGCGGAAAGCGACGGAGATGGACCACTACTTCGGCGACTTCTTGTCCATTGGAGGTTTTCCAGAAGCGCAGGAACTGAACGCGGCGGACCGCCGCCAGTTGCTCCAGGGATATGTGGACGTGCTCTTGCTTCGGGATGTGATCGAGCGACATGAGGTGGCGAATCCGACCGCCCTGCGTTGGATGGTGAGGCGTTTGCTTGGCAGTCCAGCCGGGCTCTTCAGTGTGACAAAATTTGCGATCGAACTAAAATCGCAAGGGATCGCCGTCGGACGGGAGACACTCTATGAACTGCTCGGGCACCTGGAGGATGCTTTCCTGCTGGCAGCGGTGCCGGTTGCGACCGACTCCGAAAAGCGCCGACAGGTAAACCCCCGCAAAGTGTATTCCGCCGATACAGGACTCATCCCTGTCTTCGACCGCAGCGGAAAAGCCAATACAGGCCACGCCTTGGAAACGTCGGTTTTTATCGAACTCCAGCGCCGGGGGGCCGAGGTGGCCTACGTCAAAACCCCCGGTGGCTTTGAAGTCGATTTTTTGGCCATCCATCGCGACGGGACAAAGGACCTCATTCAGGTATGCGCGAATCCGGACGATCCCGTGACGCTTGCACGCGAAATCCGGGCGCTGCAGGACGCGGCTCCGGCGTATCCGAAGGCCGGCCAGTTACTGCTCACCCTCGAATTCGGTCTGCCTTTTCCAACGGTTCCCAAGCCGGTCCGCATCTTGCCCGCTTGGCAATGGATGCTGATGGGACAAAATTCGCCGCGTGACCCGTGAAGCTGCTTCCTCGAAAGAATCGGCGCGTGCGTTTCTGGTCCGTCCCGGATTTCTGACGAAATCCGGGAAGTTGCCGGCCCACTGCTCGAAGTGATCACCGCCGGAGTCACTCCGAAGCCCGGTGGATGGTGCATCGCAACAGCTATGACGCCATCGTGGAATCGCTCTACACCGAGGTCGGAAAAATTTCTGACAAATACGTGACGAGAACAGGCGGTCCCGCGTCCACGAACTGGCGATCCCGCCTGGACCGTCTGCTCACCGGACGCTGGACCGGATTGCCGGTGATGGCCCTCATGTTGCTCATCGTGCTCTGGATCACCATCATTGGAGCTAATGTGCCATCTGGCATGTTGGCGGAAATTTTCATCGACCAATGGCATCCCGCACTCAAAGCCCTTGCCGCCTCGGTCGGCTTTCCTTGGTGGCTCAGCGGATTGCTCATTGATGGCATGTATCTCACCGCCGCATGGGTGATCAGTGTCATGCTCCCGCCCATGGCGATTTTCTTTCCTTTGTTCACCTTGCTCGAGGATTTCGGTTACCTCCCGCGCGTGGCTTACAACTTAGACGGACTCTTCAAACGCTCGGGGTCCCATGGCAAACAATCCCTCAGCATGGCCATGGGGTTCGGATGCAATGCCGCCGGCGTCATCGCGACACGCGTCATTGACTCCCCCCGTGAACGGCTCATCGCCATCATCACCAATAATTTCGCTCTGTGCAACGGACGCTGGCCGACCCAAATCCTCATTGGCACGATCTTCGTTGGTGCTATGGCACCGCCTGCCTTTGCCAGCATCGCAGCAGCGGGCGCGGTCTTCGCCGTCGCCATGCTCGGGATCTTTCTCACTTTTGCGGTATCCTTCGGACTGTCCAAAACCCTCCTCAAAGGCGAAGCCTCGGCATTCAGTTTGGAACTCCCCCCCTACCGGCCTCCAAAAATCTTTCGCACCCTCTATGTGTCGCTCATCGACCGCACGCTCTTCGTGCTCTGGAGAGCGATCGTGTTTGCCGTTCCCGCTGGAGCGATCATCTGGGGAATCTGCAATGTCCATGTGCAGGATGTTTCCGTGGCCGAGTGGATGATCCGTGGCCTTGAACCCGTAGCATGGCCGATGGGGCTCACCGGCGTCATACTCCTCGCCTACGTCGTCGCCATCCCTGCCAACGAGATCGTCATCCCGACCGTCCTCATGCTCACAGTGATGACCACCGGATTCCAAATCGATGCCGCAGCAGGAGCCGGCGTGATGTTTGAAACCAGCGATGCAGGTGTCCTCTATCCGCTGCTCCAAGCCGGAGGCTGGACCACGCTCACCGCCGTGTGCCTCATGCTCTTCAGCCTCTGTCACAACCCCTGCTCCACCACCCTTTACACGATCTACCGCGAAACCGGCAGTTGGAAATGGACCACATGGGCCGCCGTCATCCCCACCGTCCTTGGCGTCGTGATCTGCACCGCCGTAGCAGGCATCTGGAGACTATTTGGATAAAGGTCGAGTGCGCGACGACCAGAGTGGCAAGCCTCTCACTATCACTCTCCCACGCTCAAAGTCTGGTTTGTCGAATGTCATGAAACTGACAATCTTTAACAAACTTTGCATTGTTCGAGCCATGGGCGCATCTGAAAAGTGCAATCGGCGATGGAAGGTCAGGGAGCATAGGCGTCCCGCCTGTGGGGAGTGGAGACTCCGCAGACAATAGCCAGTCACCAAACAGGCGAGACGCCTGTTCTCCCTGTTTGCACTTTTCGGAGATGCGCCC